>DASZJS010000358.1:0-4789 GCA_035947935.1 Gemmata sp.
GGCGGATCGGCCGCAGTCACTTCCGTTCATGTTGCTTCAAATGCCGCCACGAGTGGGAACGGTGGCGCTGCTCAAGGCGGTGGCATTTACTTCGGGGCCGGCAGCCTGACGATCAATCAGGCGAACATCGACAGCAACAAGGTGACAGGACACGTCGGAAGTAACGGCCCAAGCGGCACCGGTTCCTCCACGGGTGGTGGTGGGCTCTATGCTTCAAGTGGAACCACGAACCTGACGATCCAGAACAGCAGTATCACCAACAACTCGGCGGCTTCACAAGGCAACGGAGCATCAAGCGGAACGAGTTATGGCGGCGGCATCTACACCGCTGCCTCGAACTCGCACCTCTCGAACAGCACAATCGCATTCAATACCGCGTCCGGTACTTCGGAGGGTGGCGGCGTGTTCGTTGCCATCCAGGTAAATGCGACCATCGACAACGCCACTATCGCCCACAATACGAGCAACGATGAAGGAGGTGGCATCCGGAACGATGGCACTCTTTCCCTGACAAGCACGCTCGTGGCCGACAACATCAGCAACACCACCTCTGCGACGGATCTGAGCGATGCGGGTACCGCGAGTGCGACGGACTCGATCGTTCAGAACGGCAGCGGTAACTCGGTGACGAACGGCAGCAACGGGAATCAGGTTGGAGTTCTCGATTCCGATCTCAATCTCAATACGAGTCTGACAACGGCCTCGAATGGGACGAATTACCTCGGCTTCAGCAGCACAAGTGTTGCGTTCGGGGCCGGTACCAACCCGGACAACCTCACGACTGATCAGATTGGCAACGCGCGGGTGGTAAATGGCCAGACCGACGTTGGGGCGATTGAAACCGGTGGAGCAATAGTGCCGGTTTCGGTTGTGGCGATCTCGACGCAGAACGGATTCGTCGAATTGGTTAATTCAGACACAGGACACATCTATCAATCCTTCCAACCGTTTGGAGCGACGTTTAAGGGTGTTGTCGAGGTGGCTCTGGGAGATGTGAACGGCGATGGCGTCCCGAATCTCATCGTTTCCACACATGGCGCCTTCAACGGTCAGGTGATGGTATTCGATGGTGCCGCGGCGATCGAGTCCGGAGTCGGTTTCTCCAACAGCTCGACCTGGGCAAACGGAAGTGGAAGTATCCTGCCTGATGGCGAATCCACTCCTCTGCTCGCCACGTTGACACCGTTTGCAGGATATAAGGGCGGGTTCTACGTGGCTTCCGGTGATGTCAACAACGATGGACATTCCGACATTATTGTCGGAACCTCAGCGGGGGGAGTAACTCGCGTTGCCGTATTCAGTGGAGCCAACCCATCGGTGCAGCTGGGCAACATTATTATCCCATTCGGAACTCAGTTTACAGGTGGGGCTACCGTTGCGGCCGGGGACGTGACTGGTAATGGTTTCGCAGACGTTATCGTGGGTTCAGCGAGCGAGATGGCACGCATCAAGGTGTACTCGCTCATGGGGAACGCATTCGATCAAGTTGGCTCGACGATAAACCCATTCAGCAAGGCTTTGGTCGGCGTAGAGGTCGCTGCGGTCGATGTGAATGGCAGTGGCGTTTCAGATATCGCTATCGGAATCTTGAATGGAGGAACGGCCCAGGTGGCAATTGTGGATGGGTCTGGAAACCAGCTTGCTCGCTACACTGCTGGAAAGCACATGAGTGCGTTTGCTATCGGTGAAGTCGATCCGGGCGATAGCAGCGAGGAGTCATTGCTCTTCAGCGGAATCTCGATCAAGCCCAAACAGATCGAGATTTTGGCACCCCTCACCGGTGCCGAACTCTCCTCGCTCAATGACATTCCAACGCTGATCGGGGGTATCGCCTTGGATGGCTGTTGAACCAGTTCGAGACTTACACTTCGCGCGGCGCGAAATGAACCCTGCCTGTTGTCAGACAGGGCTCATTCGGAGACTTTCCAACCCTACTTCTTCGTCGGCCACACCACCTTGCCCGGTGTCGTGGTACGGATGCTGTACAAGGTGCCGCCGCCGGTGATGTAGAGCGTTTTCAGATCATCGCCACCGAATGCGCAGTTCGTGACTTCATCCGAGGGAACGCCGAGAAACGCTAGGAGTTTCCCGCTTTCGGGGTCGATCACGTAGATCCCACCCTTCACATCCGTCGCGGGCTCGAAAGGGGGATTTGGTTTGTTTAGCCCACCCGCCACGTAGAGCCGACCCTTCGCATCCTGCTTCACTCCATCCGGTCCACGACCCTTACCCCAATCGTGGAGGAGCTTCAGACTCTTCGGGTCGATGGTGCCATCGGGCTTGAGATCATACCGATAGAGCTTCCGGGCACCGCCGAGGGCGTCGTTGTTGTTGTCGGCCACGAACAGGTACTTGTCGTCGGGCGATACCAGCACTCCGTTGGCACGCTCCACTTCACGGCCAATCACCCGGCTCACTTTCCCATCCGTATCGATCCGATACACACCCTCAATCGTGTTGCCCTTTTCATCGCGAATCTGCATATCCTCGCGCGAGCCATACCGTGGGTCCGAGAAATAGATGCGGTTCTTCGAGTCGATGGTGAGATCGTTCGGCTGGTTGTACTTCTTGCCGCCGAAGTTGTCGGTGAGAACTGTGAGCTTCCCATCGCGGTCGAGGCGAGTCATGCGCCGGAGTTCCGATTCGCAGCAGACCAATCGCCCCTCACGGTCGAATAGCAGCCCGTTGGTTTCCCCCGTCTCGCGGAAGATGAGCTTCTTGCCGTCGGGCGTGAGTTGGTGAATGCCCTTGCTCCCACTGGTGAGTACGCCGAACTTGGGATCCCAGGCTGGTCCTTCGCCACCGGCCCCTTGCTCGGAGAGGACGGTGAGCTTCGCCCCTGGCTCGAAGATCGGCTCATCCTTGTTGTCTTCCGCAGTTGCGAATCCGAGTTCCTTCAAAACATTTGCCGGGTCGGTGATGATGAAATCCTTTTCCTTCCGGAGTAGCTTGAAGACGTGCGTAGCGGGTTCATAGGCCGCTTTCAGTTGCTCGGGTTGCAGAGCCTTCCCGTTTCCCGATACGCCACCAGCGATGACGACCCGTTTCGGCGCACATAACGCTGCGAGATGTCCCACATCACCAACATCGCGCAGGATGCCGGGAACGAGTGTTCCGAGTCGCTGGCCGGTGTAGGGTTCATCCGTCACGAAGCTGGCGAGTGTATTAACAGCAGCCACTCGCCTCACGAGTAGTTTTTCCCGGGCGGCAACTGCCAGAGCAACCAAACCGGCCGATCCTTCGCCAATCAGGATGAGTTCGCCGTTGTCGCTGAGAGCATTGACCCAGAGTTCGTGCAGCACGATCTTGACATCGCCCATCCATTGAGCGAACAGCGGCGATCCGAGCCAAAGCCCCCATTCCGCCGAGTGATGATCGGGAGCCCGGCCGACGCGCTCGCGTTCGAGTGCCAGCGAGCCGGTGGCTCGCAAATCCAGGGTGACAACGGTTACCCCCGACTGTTTCAAGGCTGCATACAGCTCGCTCTTGCGTGCCGCTGCCGCTCCATCCAGATTGAGCAGCACCACGATGTCCGATTTCTTCCCGGGCTCAATGAAGATGGGCAATTCGATGCCGGACTTGTAACGGAGCTGAACGTCTGGACCACCCTCAACAGGCTGCGCGGCTTTCATGCTGTATGTGTCGCCACCGGACAGTCGATCCTCCAGAGCGGATCGAGCCGCCTGAGCTTTTTCGTTGTATTCCGTGATGGTTTTCGGCAGCGGTTTTGCGGCGATCAACTGCTTCGCGTTGATCGCCGCGTACTTCGGGATGGTAATAAAATCCTTGGGTCGCGTATCGCCAGGGAAGCAGCGTAAATCTTCGGGTTTCTCGGTCGTGAACTCGGGTTCCTTGATGGGGCTTCCATCACCCTCGCCCTTCAGGTGCAATGTCATGAAGCCGTACATCGTTTCGCGCATGGCCTTGCTGTAATCGTGCGGGCTCTCGAAGATCGCGTGTTGGAGGTTGTCCGGTTTGCCGAGTAACTTGAACACCGGGCCAGCCAGTGCCAGCGACTTCTTGGCCTCACCAACGGAGAACTGGCTACTATCCTGCGTCGCGTTGATGACCATGAGCGCTCGCGGAGCGACCATCGCCAGCACGGCCCACTCTTCCGTGAACTGCAAAGCCCCCGGCACCACCTCGCACATGCAACACGCCGGGCCGAGATATGCCTGATAGTTCCCGACCGAACAGACTGGCACCACACACTTGAACCGCTTATCCCATGCCCCGGCATACATTGTCTGGTTACCGCCGCCGCTTGCGCCTGTGATGCCGAGTTTCTCGCCATCCACTTCCGGGCGCGTGAGCAGGTAATCGACTGCTCGCATATTCTCGTACACCTGCATTCCCGACAGCGGCGTTCCTAGCGGCAACAACGTAGCAGCGGTCATGTCGCCGTGGTATTCCCCGAGGGCAGTCCCGACACCCCGCTCGCCAGCCCCGAACGCATCCACGCACAGCACCACGAATCCGAGCTTCGTGGCCCCGATGCACCGCGATTGCACAACCGGGTCTTGCTTGGCACCCTTCCAATGCCCGTGGACCATCAGAATGGCCGGGAGCTTTTTGTTTTTGGCCGCATCCGGGATGTACAGGTTCGCAGTCATGCGAACGCCGGGACGGGTCTGGAGGGTGATCTTTTCGACCGTGTAGCCATCGCACTTGAGTGGTTCGCCGTGAGTCTTGGGATCGAGATCGCAACTTGTTTCCGGGAATCCCCCCCAGGCAAACATGAGATGCCTGCGAAGTTTATCCTCCTGGATCTTCCATTCGTCGATTGTGG
>DASZJS010000359.1:0-7843 GCA_035947935.1 Gemmata sp.
CGTGCTGAATGTCCGTAGGTCGCGGTTATTGATCCCAATCACTCGACATCCCGTATCCAGCACTCGTGATAACTGATCGGCATCGTGTAATTCCATAAGTGTGTGAAGACCGAGTTTCGTTGCCTCTCTGTACAACACACCAAGATTATTTCCAGGCAGGCATTCCGCGATCAAGAGAACGGCGTCTGCTCCTGCTGCGCGAGCATCTAGTAGTTGATAGCGATCGAGTATGAAGTCTTTGCGGAGAACGGGACATGCGACGGATTCTCGCACAGCCGTGAGGTAAGTGAGACTCCCTTGAAAATACAGCACATCTGTCAGCACACTGATTGCAGCTGCTCCGTGTTGGGCATAAGTCCGAGCGATGGCGACTGGATCGAAATCAGCACGAATTACGCCAGCCGATGGGGAAGCTTTCTTCACCTCCGCAATCACCGACACAACACCCGGTCTGTCGAGTGCCTCGGTGAAGTCTCGGGTCGATGGGAGATTCGCCACCCGACGTTCCAGTTCCGCCATGGGAACAGCCAGTTTTGCCGTTTCAATCTCACGGAGTTTGGTTGCGACAATTCTGTCGAGAATGGTTGGCATGATTCAATCCACAGGCAAATTAGGCAGCACGGTCCAAAGGGTCAGGTTTACTTGGGGCGAACCCAGAACGTCAGCGATGGGTATCCTGTCTCACAAACACAGATGCCTGTATGGTGGGCAACTGACTCCCAGGGACTATCCTAATAATCCATCCGCAGGTATTCCGTGAAATTGAACAGAGAAATCTGTATTTCTGACAACTCCAACTGTGGAAGATTTACGACACCCCTCTTGCGACCCAGAGGTAATTCGTGCTCGATGAGTTCTGGACCGATTTAACGCAGATGCTCGTCGCCGGCGCGATTGTCGCTGCGTTTTCGCTGCCTGCCGGACTCGTGGCCTGGACGGTAGTGCGGCGAAGTGGAAACCCGCTGTTACCTCGCTGGCAACCCTGGCGGGCACCGTGGGGGTGCTTTGAATTGGTCGTCGCGTTCCTGGTGGTCAATATCATTCCCGCCATGATTGCGCTTGGCCTTGCCAAGTTGGGAGATTCTTCAGGCGTGCCTTCCCTTTTATTGCCTCCAGTCGAAGCAACCGCCGCAGTACTTGGTATGCCTGCTGCTATCGGAACACAGGAGCAAGCGGTAACTGCCGCAATGATTCGCGGATTGGCCGCGGGGGTTTTTGCGTTTCCCCTCCAGTTGAGCATCTTGCTCGGAGCAAGCCGAATCCTTTACCCAACTTGGTGGTCTGCAGCTCGACCTGCACTGGCTGCTCAGGTCGTGTTGGCAGTTATTACTTGGGCGATTCTGACTCCTCTGACCCTTGGCTTCAACGCAGTAGTAAACCTGTTGTTTACTTCTCTGAACTGGTCGGCCTCCGCACACCCACTCACAAAACTTGCGGGCCGATCTTCGCTTGACTCAGCACTGCTCGTTATTCAGGCCTGCGTTGTAGCGCCCGTTCTTGAAGAGATCTTGTTTCGAGGGGTGATCCTGGCCTGGGCGATGGGGGGTCGAAAGCCCCACCCTGTCCCAGATGTCCCCTCAAAGATTCGGCCCTGGCTGGTTGCGTTGGCCGGTGTGTTATTCGCGGCAACAAGTGGATGGTATGGCGCGATCGGCTTCTCACTGATCCTGATTGCGGGGCAGGCGGTTGTAGTTTACCTTTTCCGCGCGAAGCGCCGGGCAGTTGGTGCAATCTATTCTTCGGCCGCACTTTTCGCTCTGGTTCACTCGCAAGTGTGGCCATCACCCATTCCTCTCTTCCTACTTGGTCTTGGTCTTGGGTGGCTGGCAGTCCGGACGCGAGGCATCCTCGTCCCCGCTTTCGTTCACGGACTATTCAATGCTGTTTCCGCTGTGATTGTTCTACGCAGCACGGGCTGATGGGCCTGGAGATGCAGATGCCGGGGCGATGCCAAGAACCCGACGATAGACATCCAGCGTGGTTTCAGCCGCTCGTTCCCATCCAAAACGTGCCGAATAGCCAACGCCCTCGCGTCGATAGTGCGCGAGATACTCCCGGTCGGCGATCGATCGCTGCATAGCATCGCGCCAACCAGACAAATCCCTTGGGTCAATCTGGATAGCCTGTGTCCCAACCACTTCCCGAACTGCATCGGCGGTTGAGACAATCGCAGCAGTACCACAGGCCATTGCCTCGACTGGAGGGAGGCCGAATCCCTCATAGAACGAAGGGTACAGAAGTGCAACTGCCCCGCCGTAGAGTGCGGGCAAGTCCTCATCGGCCACGTACCCCAGATAGCGAACCCCGCGGTGTCGTGCCTCCGACTCGAATAACTCTCGCTCTGGCTCCGATTTCCACCCCCACGCGCCGCCAAGGATGAGAGGGCATGTTTCGCGAAGTTCACCAGGGAGATCGCAGTACGCACGAAGCAGCGTTGTGAGGTTCTTCCGGGGCTCGACGGTGCCAACGTAAAGCAGATAGCGATCGGGCAACCCCAATCGTGCGCGAACCGCGGCAATTTCTTCCGTCGACTGGAGACGGAAGTTCGAGCCGATTCCCATGTACACGGTGGTGACGAGCTTGGGATCGACACCAAGGACTCGGATAACCTCCGTTCGGACTGCCTCGGAATCGACCAGAATGTGAGCGGCAGTTGCCACACCGCGGGCAAACGCCTTCTCGTACCGTTTGACGCGATCGGAGGGGTGCCACTCTGGGAAGAGAATCACGGAGAGATCGTGAATCGTCACCACTGTCGGGAGGCGAATGCTGAATGGAACGAGATTGGGTTCGTGATAGAGATCAAACGGTCCAAGCCGTGCAACGGTATGAAAGTGAGCCGCATACCCAAGACGGGCTGTACTCAAAGCCAGTCGATTTAACAAGTGTTTTGCGGCAGGTTTGGGTGGAGAAATCGAACCCGTTTGACGGCTTGCGGGCTTCAAGCACCGGCCCACCAGATTGCGGACGGAGTCTCCGGGGTAAAGCCAAAACCGATCCGCCGGGGAAACCGCGGTGAGCGCGCGATGAAGATTGATCGTTGTGTGACCGACGCCGGTTTTTGGTCGGATCGTCGATGCTCCATTGAACAACACCCGCATCGGGGATTCCTCACTTCACCCGGGGACGAACCGATATCAGGCAACTGCTTTGGGCTTGGCTGCATCCTTCGCGGCCTGAGCTTGAGTGGCGACCGTTTCTCTGTACTCGCGAATGACATCGGCGCTTGCGCCTTCCATGATCATCCTGCCTTGCTTCATCCAGATCACACGATTGCAGGTCTCCTTGAGCGTGTTCAAATCGTGCGAAACGATCACCATCAGCCGCGAAGAGGCCATCAACTCTCGCATCCGCGCCCGGGCCTTGATCTGGAACGCCATATCGCCAACCGCCAGTACCTCATCGATCAACAGTATTTCCGGATCGGTTGCGGTGGCGATGGCAAACGCCAGACGCATTAACATACCTGCCGAGTAATTTCGCACAGGAACAGAAAGGAACTTGTCCAGTTCGGTGAATGCCCCAATGCTATCGAGTTTGGCTCGCACGCTCGCTGGCGACTCTCCATGAAGGTATGACCGGAAGATGATGTTCTCCCAGCCTGTTGCTTCTTGCTCAAAACCGAGTGTGATATCGAACAGCGAACAGATTCGCCCCGCGACAGCAACGCTGCCGTGGGTTGGAGGGTAGATTCCAGCAAGCAATTTGAGGAGTGTACTCTTTCCTGCTCCGTTGTGCCCGATGATGCCAATCCGGTCTCCCTCGCGGGCCAAAAGGTTGACATCGGTGAGTGCATGGATCGTTATCGCGGGGTTGAATGACCTGCGAAACATCCCTTTGACCACGTATTCCTTCAGACTGACTCTCTGGTTCTGCCGGACGTTGAACGTGAGCGAGACGTTCTGGACATCGATACTCGGCATGTGTTCACTCTCCGCGGAAGCAATTAACATTTCATTTCAAAGATGGAAAATGACTCGCTTCTGAAGCCAGGCGGTCGTTCCGAGTGCCAGGCCGATCAAGGCAAAAGAAAACCCCACACCTGCGAGGTACATCTGGGGATGTGGCATCCACCCGGTGAGCAGTGGAGTGCGGGTCAGCTCAAGCAGCCACGACACCGGATTGGCATCCACAATCCAGCCGAGTCCCTTATCGTCGAGCAACTTGCGGTTATACATGATCGGAGTAAGAAAGAAGAGGATCTGCGCTCCGACCTCCAAGAGATGCTGAGTATCGTGAAAATAAACCGTGGCGAAGGCGGCGATTGTTGCAGTGGCCCAGGCTGTCAGCAGTGCAAGAATCAGCCCTGGTAACACGAGTGCGACGCGGATCACAACCTTGGCATCGGCGTTGAATATGGCGATCATCGCAACCACGACACCAATGGCGATAAGCGAATGAATCGCCTGGCCGAGAACAGTGCGTAGAGTGTAGATGGTATAGGGGATGGGACTTTGGCGGATGTACGCTTCATTCACCATGAAGCACCGACAGCCGTTGAGTGCGGAGTCTCTGACAAAACCCCACACTGCCATTCCTGTAAGAACATACGCCGCGTAACTGATTGGATCGCCGTTCCCGAGGAGATTGCTGAATACAATGGTGAAAACCAAGGTCATCGCGATGGGATTTAGGAGCGACCAACCAATCCCAAGAACGGAACGACGATACCGCAGACGCAGATCCAACTTCACAAGCGCAAGCAGAAAATGACGAAACTTCCAAGACGCAGTGAGATGCTGGATCATCCGTGACCCCAAACGCTGAATTTCGCGGGAGTTCGACTACCAACCAGACCTTACCCAACCGTCCCAGTCCTCACCAGCCCAGTTTCCTGAGTCGTCGTCGGACATCCGGTTGTTCCCTTGTCCGGCGCATCGTGATAGACTTCTCCCATATCATCTACTGTGGTCTTTCTGGAGATTTACCGATGACTTTGCGAAGCTGGGTGGTGGTGCTGGCGGTCGGATTGTGCTGGAGCGCCCGGTCTGCAGGCGATGAGGCCGAGGATCGAGCAGCGGCAATCGTGGAGAAACTCGGCGGGAAAGTTGAGAGGGACGAGAAAATGCCTGGCAAACCCGTCATTACAGTGAATCTCTACAAGACCAAGATATTGGATGCAGGATTGAAGGATCTCGCACCGCTCAAAAACTTAACGATTCTGAATGTCATGGGCACAGAGGTGTCGGATGCGGGTTTGAAGGAACTCACACGACTCAAGCGACTTACCGCTCTTGATCTCACGGATAGCAAGGTGACGGACAAAGGGGCTAAGGAAATCGCCCGCCTCAAAACGCTCATCCGCCTCGACCTCACTCGTACGCAAGTAACAGATGCCGGGCTCAAGGAAATTGTTGCCCTTAAAGAACTCACTCATCTATACCTCAATGACACCAAGGTGACGGACGCGGGGCTAAAAGAAATCGCTCAACTTGATGCCCTCACCTACTTGAACCTCCACACCACCAAAGTGACGGGGTCCACCTTGAAGGAACTCGAACCACTCAAGGGCCTCACCTTCCTGGACCTCACCAAGACCGAGTTAACGGACGCGGGGCTCAAGGAAATCGCTCAACTTAAAGCACTCACCACCCTCTACCTCATCGACACCAAGGTGACTGATGCGGGACTTAAAGAAATTGTCCAGCTCAAAGCACTTACAAGCTTGGACCTCACAAACACCAAGGTGACAGATGCAGGGCTTAAGGAAATCGCCCAACTCAAAACGCTCACCAGCCTGGATCTCAGTGGCACTGGGGTTTCGAACGCGGGGATGAAGGAACTTGCTCAACTCAAGGCACTCACAATCCTGTGGTTGGAACGCACTAAGGTAACCAACACCGGTGCATCGGAAGTGCAGAAAGCAGTTCCCAAATGCAAGGTTTATTGGAAGTAAGCGGAACTGGGACGTGAACTTGAACATGCCTGAATAGTGAGTTTTGAAGTTGCGCTTTTCGTGGTTGTAATGCGAAAAGCCCAATACAAGCCCGAAGCGCTAGCGAGGGAAAAGCTGTCCCTCGCTAGCGCTTCGGGCTTGTAGGTATGGTGCTTTCGCACCTTGGTTCCAACTGTGGGCCTTTTGGCTTGAATCATAATCGCAACTTCAAAAAGCGCGAGCGACGGATTCTTTTTTGTCCGTCGCGCACTCTTCAGGCTCGTTGGAGTTGTCACCAACGACAGGCTTAATGACGACGAAATCGCTTCCTCTGAAGCTTTGAAATGTGAAATGCGTCACGGATATCATCCTTCCAGTTGCTCTTCCCAGAAGTAATCTCAAAATCCTCCGACACACTTCGACCGCCCCGCGCAAATAGGATAGCGACGACACATCCAGCATCTCGGCTCGAAGCAACCGAGCGAATTTGCCAGGATTGGGAGTTCGTCCGCGCAGAAAGCGCCATTCTGGATGCAATGGGGCGGGTTCTTCACTTATGGATGAACATCAGGCCCGCGATGTGGTTCGCGGCCTACGCGAAGGCAGGCCGGACGCCTGGCGTGCATTGTACGATGCGTTCGCAGAACGCATTTGGTGCGGCGTTGCGCGCCTGCTCGGTCCCAACTCCACCGATGTGGCCGATGTGGTGCAGGAGACGATGCTTGCTGCTGCCCGTTCGGCTGGCAATTTCGATGCTGCGAAAGGGTCGCTCTGGGTTTGGTTGTGGGGAATCGCACGGTTGCAAGTGGTGCTGCACTATCGCAAACAGAAGCGGCACGATCGACTCAAGCACGCGGGTGAATGGCTTGCAGCGAGCAACGGTCGGCTCTCGCGCTGGCTCGATGGGATCGATCCGACGCCGACTACCCTCCTCGAAAGTGCTGAATTGGCCCTGATCGTTCGCATCGCACTGACCGAATTATCAGCCGATTACGAATCGCTTTTAACCGCCAAGTATCTCGACGGTGACTCGATCGAGCTGATTGCCGGTCGGGAGCGCAGCACGGAAACGGCCGTGCGATCGAAGCTCGCTCGCGCCCGGGAAGCCTTTCGCCAGGTCTTCCTCAGTCTTACTGGCGACAGCCCGACCGATGCGGAGGCCTGCCATGAACACCCCTGACACTGGCCCCACTGACGAGCAACTCGCGGCCTTGCTGGGTGCTGTCAACAAGGATGCACCGCCACCAAACCGTGAGTTTCTCGATCAATTGCGCGAACAATCGCAGCAGGTTTTTCAAACCGCGACTCCCCAAGCGATTCCAACCTCTCTCTGGAAGCGGATTATGCTCCCGTCATCATTCCGTTGGATTGCAGCCAGTTCGGCTGCGGTGCTGGTTCTCGGCATCGTCATTGCTCGCTGGCTTGGCTCTACGGCCGAGACCGTTCAGCCGGAACCGGTGCTGGATGAGAAATTCGTCGTCGAGGAGAAACTCATCGATGATGGCCGCATCGGCAAGGTGACCGATGCGCAAGGTGTCGTGAGCATCAAACCGGTGCTGCACGAGCGATGGTCGCCCGTGCAACCCCGTCTGGTTCTCAAGCCGGGCGACTTGCTACAAACCGATTCCCGCGGTGCCAATGCCGTCGCCCTCAAGCTCATCAAATCGACCGGCGTTATTGTCGGCCCGCACTCGACGGTTGAACTGGTCAAGGCAAATGAAATCCACGTTCTTGCCGGTGAAATTGAAATCACAACTGCTGCGGATGCTCCGATTGAGCTGCATGGTCCAGATAAACAGAAACTGACAATACAGGGCAAGCAACTCTACCGCGTCGAGAAGGAAAAACTCATCCGCGTCGAGAAAGAGCCGCTCTGGCTTCAGGGGTTCAAGGGGACGACGGCGAACGAATCGATTGGCTCTCTCATTGCAACTGTTGATGGCCGCGATGTTCCGCTTACGGTCGGGT
>DASZJS010000360.1:0-7025 GCA_035947935.1 Gemmata sp.
CCGATCGATTTCTCCAACATCGCGTGAACCTCCTTCTCATAGTGCCTCCGCAGGTCCGGTGACGGGCGGTCGGCGGCAAGGAGCCGCTCAACGAACTGCTTCTTCGAATCATTCATGAGACGGTGCCTCCCCTTCGATCACCTTACGCAGGGCCTGTTTGGCGTAGTGAAGGCGGGACTTGATAGTGCCCGGCGGGACGCCGAGAATGCCCGCGACCTCCTCCACGGACAGGTCCTCGAGGAAGAAGAGCGTCAACACCTCGCGGTGCGCCAGGGAAAGGGACAACAGCCCCCGGTGGACCTGTTCAGTGTCCTCGAATTCGACGCGGCCCCCTACCAGGTCGGCGGCACTCGCGTCGGGATAGTCCTTCAATGATTCGTGCGGCCGTTCAAGCGATCGGGCGTGACTGAACGCCGTGTTCCGGGCGACGCGATAGAGCCATGGCGCCAGGCTCCGCGGGTCGTCCAGTGAACTGATACCGCTGAGGACTTTCACCCAGGTCTTCTGCAGTACGTCCCAGGCGTCGGCCTCGTCGTGAACGAGGCGGCGAATGAAGTACAGCAGGGGCCGTTCCCAGGTGCGGATCAACTCCTCCAAAGCCATCCGGTCGCCGCGGCGGCAGCGCATGGCGAGGAGTTCGCGGGCCACAGCATCTTTGTCGCGGGACAAGTCGTTTCACTCCGTGGTCCTCTATAGATAGAGACTCCGTCCGCGAAGGCATGGTTCAAAGGGCGGTCCTGTTTTCTCGTCACCGCGCAGCCAAGAGCTGAACCGGCCGGACCCGGGTAGATTATGGCACTGTCTCTTTGCCCATGCCGACAGGCTCTGTCGTTGTCTTCGTACCTGTGGCCCCGGCCAACAGGGGCAGAGCAGAGAAGGAACCAGTCGTCGGATGCATCGGCTTGTGCGCGGTGGGTCACGGGGGCAGGGCTAGGACCGCTGGCGTACCCCGCAGGAGTAGACTGAGGAAATCCAGGGCCGAGCGCCCCTGTTGCCCGCACGTCCGCCACACCGACATCAGGACCGACTGTGCCCGCGCTCCCGGCCAGGTCCGGCTACCACCCCAGACCTTGCGAAGGATGACCCCGAAGCGGATCGCCAACTCAGCCCGCCAGTTGGTGGCGTCCAGCCCCGGTTGACGCAGGAACGTGAACAGGTGGTCGCGATGGGCCCAGAGGTGCTGGGCCAACCGCTCGTTGGCCGTGTTCATCTTGGGCGGGAAGACCAGGTCGGACAGTTGGTTCTCCAGCCGACCGCGGGCTACGGCCAGACCGTGCCGGCTGACCTCCCCGGTCGCGTGACGGTCACGCAGGTCGAGCCCGGCCCGTAGCAACTCGGCCACCCGGCGCGGGAAACAGACGGCCCCCCGCGTTGCCACCGCCTCCATCGCGTCGGCACGCCGTAGCAGGTGATTGAGGCATTGCTGATGCAGAGCCTTCTCGAACTGGTCGTAAGGGGACCAGCCATCGTGGATCATGGTGCCGTCGTAGTCGAGCCCCAGGATGGCCTCGGCCACAGCACCGCTACGCGTCGGGTCGATGACGTAAGCGGTGGCCTGCGGGCTGACGAAGGTGTGCAGCCAGGCAGGGTGTCCTCCCACTCGCCAGCCGGTCTCATCGGGCACCACCCAGTCGGATTGACCCACAGTCTGCCGGATGGACGCATAGACCGGCTCGCAGCGTGTAGCGGCCCGCAAGACGGTGTGGACGCTACCGCCACGACTGAGTCGGATACCAAATAGGCTCTCCGGCGAACGAGTGAGGGTTATGGTTGAGGAAATCAGGAATGCAATAATCGAGAGTGCCAGCATTAACGACGGCGATCGCGGATTGCTGACAGCTTGGCTTCAACTCAACTACGGCGGCACGGCCAAGGATTTGGGGGGTATGCACTTTATCTGCCAAAGTCATACTCCCACCACGAGATTAAAAACTACGCCGGTCACTTCATCTGGCGTTGCATGGAAATCGCTGGAGTATCTTCGTTGGACGTCATCAAGGGAAAGACCATCCGTGTGAAACTCGACAAGCCGGGGTTCGGCGGCCACATTCTGGCAATCGGACACATCGTTAATGAGGATTAGTTTTATCCGAAGATGGACTTCCAAGGTGATGATGATTCGGTGAATAAGTCTTCGGTAGAGTCGAGAGGTGGCGCGGTGGTTTAGGTCAGGCCCATCGGTTTCCGGCCCTTTCGTCTGCCGTGCCTCACTCGCCTGACCATGCTCTGTTTCCACTCCCCGTTTGAGCCGGAAACCTTCTTTGCCGACGGCCGCGTGCCAAGATAGCACGAGCCCGTCTTCGGACGGTAACAGGAGCCAATGGTGTAGCCCAGGAAATCGAACGGTTCGGCCGGGAGCCTGCACACGCGGGTCTTGGACTCATTCACCGTCAGTTTCAGCTTGGACATCATGCCCCGCATCACCGCCAACGCCTCATCGGCCTTCTGGCGGCAGCAGATCACGAAGTCGTCCGCGTAGTTGACAATGTGTGCGTCCAGCCGCTGGGCGTGCCCCAGCGTACTCCAGCCCAACACAAACCGACGAAAGTACACGTTGCTGAGGAGCGGCGACAGCGGAGACCCTTGTGGAGTGCCCCGCCGATCATCCCGGTTCTGGGTTGTCCTAGTCACCCGCCCACGCCGGTCTACCTCCTCCACCGGTGCTTCCAGCCACATCTTGATCAGCGCGAGTACGTGCCGATCGCTGACGCGGCGGGATACCGACTTCAGAAGTTCCGGATGAGGGATGCTATCGAAATACTCGGACAGGTCCGCATCCACCACTTCCGTGTACCCGGCATTCACCAACGCATGGACGCGGCGAACCGCGTCATGCGCACTTCGAACCGGACGGTAGGCGTATTGCTCCGGCAGGAGGTCGGCCTCGAAGATCGACTCCAAGACCACCACCATTGCCATCTGCGCTACGCGGTCCCGAATCGTGGCGATCCCAAGTGGACGTTGCTTGCCATCCGGCTTGGGGATGAATACCCGACGGATCGGGTTGGGACGGTATGTTCGGTCCCGGAGGGTTTGCATCAGCGCGTCCAGCCACCGATCCAGGCCCGACTTCTCAATGTCCTCGAACGTCTGACCGTCTACCCCGGGAGCACCGGCATTGAGCCGACACCGCTCGTAGGCATACGCCAGCACGTCCCGACGGCACACCTTGTCGTACAGGGCATAGAACCGGTAATTGGGCGCTCCCTTCGCTTTGGCGTTCAGTGCCGTCTGGAGTTTCCAAACCGTTTCCGGAGGTGCTAGGCTCATCGCCAATCTCCTGGCTTTCGACTCCCACGAACACCGATCTGGAACTCAGGTCCCTTCCCTCCACCGGAGTTACCCAGCTTCCTCGGTACTACGAACCTGTCCGCCACCCCAGATGGCCCGGCCTGTCCCTCGCGGGCGTCCGGTTGGGAGTGTGTCCTCCCACCACTTGGGGCTTCCCGTGTTGCGACAATCCCCGTTTGTCTGCGTGTCGTCGCCATATACCCCGGTGGGAATGCTGGGTCGGGTCGCTCGTGGGCCCGGTGACCTTCTTGCCAGCGTCGGCGGCCGTCCCCATTGCCTGAGAGGGTCGGCTCCCACATTTGGGACTTTCGGGGCTTGCTCAGCGTTCACATGAATTACGACCCGCAGACTCGCCACCCCGCTAAGCCAGGGTGATGTCACGAAGGCTCCGACGGCTTTGTTACCTCTACCGCCGCTTCGTTAGCTACCGAGTGGAGCGACTGACTTACTCGGGCGGGAATTGCACCCGCTGAGGACCATCACCTTTCTTCACAGCGCACCAGGCATCTTCCCGATGCTTCGCTTCGGAGAAATGGAACCGTTCCAGCGGTTTTTTCAGCCAGACAACTGACTGTCCTGAATGCTTACTTGCCGTCATGTATACATGCTTACTTGCTGTCATGTGGGCAAGATGGCAAGCCTACAGGCAAGCCGGTTGCATTGATGGCTTGGTTGCGTGTTTTCTTGCTGGCCTGACTGCTGCCAATCATGTCAGACGGCTTGCAGGTTACCCGCCCGGTTGACAGTAATCCCGAACCGCGCTACTCCTCGTTGCGTTTCAAATCCAACAACGAGGCAATATGAAACGCTATATCGGTACGCGCACAGAGAAAGGGGCTGAAGTCATCGCCATTGATGAGGAGGGTGGCCATGAGCCACTCGACCCCCGCTTCGATCTTCGTAAGCACAGCATGAGTGGCTTCAATTGGGGGTTCGGTGGTTCCGGACCCGCTCAACTTTCTCTAGCCCTGCTTGCCGATGCATTATGCGATGACGAGAAGGCGCAGCAGCTCTACCAGGATTTCAAGTTCAAGGTAATCGGCCGCCTTGATGGTGACACGTTCGAGATAAGCGAACAGGAGATCCGCCAGAAGGTCGCATCGTTGGAAGCGGAACGTGGCAACAAAATGTGAGCAGATGATCTCATAGCCCGCCGCAACACAGGAGCATCCATTCATCAGTCCTCAACGCGGACGACAAACTCTTGCGAGGCAAGTCCCACACCTCAACGATCACAATTGCTACGACACCCATCACGAGTGGCACCGAACATACCCGCCGGGTTGACATCATTCTCGAATCGCGCTACTCCTGCTGCCGGTCAAACCCACAGCAAGGAGGCCAGCATGGCAAAAGTAAGCAGAAAAGCAACCAAGGTCCTAGAAACACCCGTCACAAACGCTCAGGCAGATCAACAGACCGAGACGGCTAAGCCCGAGCAGAGCGGGGAGCAGGTCATGGAACAACCCGATCCGGCGACGGAGTTTAATCCGGCCGAGTTGGAGGGGCAAAGCCAGATCCCAGGTGACCAAGCGAGCCAGCACCCGCGGACAGAACAAACGCACGCCGGCGGTGTCAAACAGAAGCAGTGGAATATCCCCGAGGCCTTCGCCATCGAGACCATCAACGCCAGGGACAATGCCGTCCACCTCTACCGCAGTGACAAGGACAGGGCATTCCTGATCCGCATGGACAAGAATCCCAACGATGGCCGGGCCAAGGATGACCCGCACCCTGCACTGGCCGCGATCAAAGGAGCCGGGTTTCGCTGGAGTGAGGCCCGCGCAGATGGGAAGATGGCCTGGGGAAAACGCTGGCAGGATGGGCAGTTCCATTTCGCCGAGGAGCAGGAAGCCCGGAAACTGGCGAAAAAGTTGCCGCGTTGCTTGGACCGGTTCAGCAACAGGAATACATCCCCGGTTAAACACTCCGGCCTGTCCGATCAACCCATGAATTCCTGACCGGCAGCAGCCGTTGCTCAGTGCATTGTCACCTTCTTTGATGAACCAGGCACAGGTGTACTCGCTTCCGTTGTTGCGTTTGGCGTTTCCGCAGGCTGCGATCCTGACAATGTCCTCTGGAGCGAGTCCAGGTGCTGTTCAGCGACTGACAGGGATGTGTCGATGGTCAGAATCTTTTCGGCCATCACCCTGGTCAGCGACTCCAACGCATTCACACGTTCGGCAAGATCAACTTGGGCGACAAAACTGTAAGACTGCGATGCGTGCTTATCGGGCTTGATCGCTTTTCTTAGCATCAGTCCAACCCAGTAGCCAAAGCTGCGTGACAACCTGCTCATTCCGGCTTTCTCCCCCGTTCCTTCAATTCTTCTCTACTCGCCACTGTTTTCCCAATCCAGTTCGCTGAGCTTATCACAGCCATTCAGAATGTCACCTCCGGCAATAGCATCGACGATAGTGATTAGCATTCCGGCTTCTACCGTGAAAGGCATCCATGAACAAGGAACTGGTCGTCATCAATAAGAACGAAGAGGTGGTCCGGCTCAATGCCCGGTCGCCAGCCGCCAGGCCGGCTCGAAGGCCGAGGAGAAGTTCACTGAGTTCTTTGGCGCAAGTATCCGAAACGTAAACACGCGGATGGCGTATGGGAGGCTGAGTGGCAGCCCAGTCTGCACAAATTCATAAACACTGGGCGGCAATTCGTTAAGCCAGTGCCATTCGTCACATCGACCGACGAAGCGGTCGAGCCGAATTGGGACAGCCAACTGGGGAACTGTGTCGACTGAGGAGGTCAACTGGATTGAGCACCCCGGATGGCTTTGTGACCCGGATCGCGGTAGACTCTACATTAACTCGCACAAACCCCCTCAACAAGGTGCCAGAATGCCCTCCTCGCCCCGTCGGTGCGTTCATTTGCAGGCGGAACTCCTAGAAGACCGCATCACCCCCACTATTTCGTTCACCCACGGTTCGGATTCTTTCAACCTTGGGGAATACCCAGATTCGTTGGCCGCGGGTGACCTGGGCAACGGCAGTCAGGACTTTGTCGTTGGCGACCAATCGGATGGTGTCGAGATCTTCATGAACGATGGGAGTGGGAACTTCACGATGAGTGGGACCGTCAACCCAGGCTTCGGCGTTGATGGTTTAAAGTTGGTGGACCTTACTGGCAATGGAACGCTGGACCTTGTCGGTTTTGGCTCAGGTAAGCAATTCTTCGTCGCTCTGGGAAACGGGGATGGGACATTCCAGACGCCAATCGTAACGAACGTTGGGCAGAGCATTCAGAGCATGGACGTAGGGGATTTGAATGGTGATGGTAAGCCGGATCTGGTCCTGGGCATCGGGCGCAGCGTGGCAGTCTTTGTGAACAATGGGACGGCCAGCGTCTTTGGCTCGCCAACGTATTACTTCTGGTCGCAACAGCCCAACGCGGTGTCTAGCGCCATCGTGATCGGCGATTTCAACGGGGATGGGAAGCCGGACCTCGCGGTCGCGGACTACACCGGCGATGCAATTCAAATCCTGCTCAACCAGGGAAATGGAACCTTCGGAACTCCGACGCAAATCAACAATCCCATCCAGTCGCCTACGGGAAGCCTCCTCGCGGGCGACTTCAACAATGATGGCAACCTCGATCTTGTGGAGAGTTACGTCGGGACCAACGAGATCGGTCTGCTCCTCGGTAATGGCAATGGGACGTTCCAGCCCGCGACAGTGGTCGATACGAGGTCCGAGGCCTTCAATCAGCCTGCTTCGATGGTTGCGGCCGAC
>DASZJS010000361.1:0-6637 GCA_035947935.1 Gemmata sp.
GAAACTGCACCCACCCACGGCCCGCAGTGAAGGTACGAATCAGGATATTCGTATCGGCCGAGCCATCAAAGCCGATCCACCCCATGCAGCCGCAATATGGCCCGCGAGCAGTCGGTTCCAGTTCCGCGATTATCTCCATCGCTCGAACCTTCGGGGCTCCCGTCACCGATCCCCCCGGAAAAGCTCCTGCGAGCAAATCCAGCGGACCAAGCCCTGAACGGAGCTTTCCCCTGACTTCCGAAACCAGATGATGTACGAACTGGAATGATTCCACCTCGCACACATGTGGCACTCGCACCGATCCATATTCGCAGACTTTACCGAGATCGTTGCGAAGGAGATCGACTATCATGACGTTTTCGGCTCGATCTTTCGGATTGCCGGTAAGATCGCGAATAAATTTCGCGTCCTCTTCGGGTGTCTTCCCTCGTGGTCGAGTGCCTTTGATGGGGCGCGTTTCGACCTCATCACCCGAGACACGTAAGAATCGTTCCGGAGAAGCACTCAGAATCTGGAAGTCGCCGAGATCGAAGTATCCAGCAAATGGCGCTGGGTTGAGTGTGCGGAGCCGGTCATAGAGTTCGAGTGGATGTTTACGGAGAGGAGCGAGGAGTCGCTGTGAGAGATTGACCTGAAAGCAATCACCAGCGTGGATGTACTCGATCACTCTCCGTACGGCTGCTTCGTAACTCGTGCGATTGAAGTTGCTGGTGACTCCTGGAAACCCGGGCAGAGCGTATTGTGGCGCGAGTTCATTCGTCTGCACATTTCGAGGGCGAGGGGAGGGTGGTTCTTCAAGCGGCCTGAGCGATTGCACGGGTCTGCGGAGGATGTTCAGAACGCCTGTCAGTCGGGATCGAGCGCGTTCGGGGTTCGAAGTTGTCGTACCAAAACTTTCCCACCCGGTTGATACGATCCAGGCCCGGTTCAAATGGTGATCGAACGAGATGACCCAGTCATACGTTGCAATGGCCCATTCCGGAGTTTGAAACTCATCGAATCTGGTTTGTGGAAGTAATTCCAATGCCCGGCCCAACTCGTAGCTGAATACTCCTGCAATGCCGCCCTGGAAGGGAGGAAGACCAGGCACTGCCTGGATGCGGCAATTGCGTAGTTTTTCTGCGATGGGCGAAATGGTGTTCTGGTTCTTGGTCCGCCCGTTCCGTGGCGAGCTACGAAACTCCAAACTGGAATCGGCCGCAACGTAAGAATATCGACCCCGCTCGGCGTGCTTTTCGGCGGAGTCGAGGAATAACAGATGTGGAAGGTGTGCAACGTGGCGAACAACATCCCAGGGATCGAGGGGCGGAATCAGTTCGACAGCTAATGGACTGCCCGGTCGGGTTTCCACGGGAATCGCTTCAAATTGCAGTGCCGCCCCGGAGTTCATGGGTTCAGTATAGCAGCCACGAAACACGACCGCCCGCGGCAGAAACCACGGGCGGAGATGTGTTATCGCAAAACGATCAACCCTTCGCTTTCACTGCGTCATTGACCAGATCCTCAATCGCCTTTTCCAGCTTGTCATCGCCTGGGTTGCCGATCCATTTGTTTCGGAGGATGCCCGAGTGGTCGATCAGATACATCGTGGGGAAGGCCCGAATGCGGAATGTCTTTGCCACGGAACCCCCACGACCATCAAACCAGTGGTCCCACGGCATTTGTTCCTTCTCGAAGAACTTGACCAGCGTCTCCTGTTCGTCATCGCAACTGACGCTTAAGAGCGTGAATGGCTTGTTCTTCAGCTTCTTGACCATCTCCCGTTCGTGGGGAATCATCGCCCGGCACGGACCACACCATGTAGCCCAGATATCCAGGAGAACCACCTTGCCCTTGTAACTTGAGAGCTTGATTTTCTTTCCGCTCAGGTCAGTTCCTTCGACATCCGGCACGGGCTTGCCGACCGCAAGATTCTTGAAGGCTTGCAATGTCTCAAGCTGTGTTGCGACTTCCTTGCCGATCGTGGTGTTGCCAACCTTGGTGTCGGGTGCCTCCTTGGCTGCCTTCTGGAAATTGTGGACCGCCCGGGCGATCAGTTCCTCGATCTTCTTGTCATCCTCCTCCTCTTCCAATTGCGCACTGGCGGCAATTCCGAGGAAGAACAGAGCGAGCCCCTTTACGTCCTTGTCGTTAGCCTTTTCGGAAGCGTTTTGGAGGAATTTCTGACCCGCTGGCCCCGCGGAAGCAATGCGTGGCAGCATATCCTTGACTTTCGGATTGTTCAGGTGGTGTTCGCCGATGAGAGTGATTGCAGCGTCAAACTCCTTCCCGGAACCGAATCCTCCTGTCTTTTCCACCACAAACAACGCGGCATCGAACCCAGTTGCGTCTTTGGGATCCTCTTCAGCGAGTTTCATCGCATCGCGAGCAGTCAGGATTGCGAGTTCCCGGACTTCTTCCTTGATCCCATTCCGCTCCGCGTTGTCTTTGGAAAGATCGTACTGTCTCTTCAGGTCATCCCTCTCCTTGTCGAATTTCTTCTGGAGGGTTTTGAGCTGGTCGGCACGAGTGGCCTTGGTGTCGGAAGGTTTCTTCTCGTCTGCGAAGGCCAGGAACAGGCCGACTGCCAGCGACACCGCAGCAGCACACATCAGGCGCATCGGTGAATCCTCACGGGGAGGGGATCGGGAACAAAGAACCGTTCTGAATAGGGTAAACTGATCGAAGTCCGGAGGGAAGCCCCGGCTTGCCGATTGCATCAAGACAAAAACAAGGCGACTTCTCGATGGAGTCAACAAATTGCATCGCCGAGCATTGTCGTCCCACCATAGTCAAGAACTCTCGCCTGAACTGTCCGCCGATCTGTGCCCAGAATGGGCTAATAGCCATACGCAAATCGCGAAACATCTTATTCTGTAAATAGTTCCGTTCCAAAGCCGAGTGTCGTTCTGCGTATCCTGGGTACCTCATTCTCGTCGTGGCAAGCTGACTTGTCTGGGAAAGCCCCATCCGGGTATAACCTCAAACCCGAATAGCCCAGGGTGTACCGCGCCTTGCGGCGTCAGGGTGTCTGTTTGCCGGCGAGGACTCGATGCGGCAGTTCTTCCGAATTCTCAAATACTCCTGGCCATACCGCGGCCGACTCATCGCCTCGGTATTCTGCGCGCTGATGGTGGCTCTCTTCTGGAGCATTAACCTTTCAGCAATCTATCCTGTGCTAAAGATCCTGAGTACCGAGGATAACCTCCAAAAGTGGGTGGATACAGAACTCGACAATCAACAGCGGCAACTCGATGACCCAGAGAGGATGAAGGAACTCGACAGACTCCGGGCAGCACTCAAGAAGATGGAGCAAAACCCACCTCCAGATTGCGAAACACAGGTACGGAAAGCCACCCAACAGATCGCCAAACTCGAAGGTGAACTGAATCACCACGCCACATGGGTGTATCGCTACCAGTTGCTCAAGGCAAAGGTCATCCGCCATCTGCCCGAGGACCGATTCGCAACGGTTGTCTGGCTGCTTGCGGCAGTTGTAATCGGATTGGCAATCAAAGGTGTGTTCGAGTTCTTACACGAAACACTCGTCGGAAGTGTCGCGAATCGCACTCTGTTCGACCTGCGTAATGGTTTTTTTCGCCGCTCGATCCACCAGGATGTTCGGCAACTGGCGGAGACAGGCACTACGGAACTGATGGCGCGCTTCACCAATGACACGGAACAGATTGCCAATGGCCTGAAGGTTCTCTACGGGCGGATGGTTGGTGAACCCCTGAAGGCCGTTGTCTGCCTGGGATTCGCGTGTGTCATCAGTGTGTGGCTTACCTGCGTATTCATCATCATCGTCCCGCTGGCAATCTACGTCCTGGTTCGCGTCAGCAAGATGATGCGCAAGGCTGCGCGGAAGTTGCTGGAACGCATGTCCCTGATGTACAAGCTCGTGCGGGAAACATTCGATTCCAATCGAGCCGTAAAAGCATTTACTCGGGAACCCCACGAGCGTCGTCGTTTCCGCACTGCCAGTCGGGAGTATTTGCGGAAGGCCATGCGGGTCATTTACATCGATGCGGCCGCGGGTCCAATTGTCGAAGTCCTGGTGGTATTGGCAGTTGGACTTGCTCTGGCCTCGGGAACGTATCTGGTGGTGACTAAAAAGACAGACATTTTCGGCTATCAGATGATCGATGAACCGCTTGGATTCGCCACTCTCCTTCAACTTTATGCTTTCCTGGCAGCTACCGCCGACCCTGTTCGCAGATTGTCGAGCGTGTATACGAAGATTCAGTCTGGCGCTTCCGCCGCGAATCGGATCTTCGAGTTGTACGACCGGATGCCAACAGTGAAAGCCAACCCGGACGGCCCACGATTGACTGGGGTGCTGGAAAAAATCGAGTTCCGGAATGTTTGTTTTTCTTACGACCCCAACAATTCCGAGAAACCGACCCTCAGTACCATCAACCTGATGGTGAAAGCAGGAGAGACGATCGCAATTGTTGGAGGAAATGGCAGTGGCAAAACGACCCTTCTCGGCTTACTGCCTCGATTCTACGATCCGAGCCACGGAACCGTCCTGATCGATGGAATCAACATCCGGAATGCCCATCTCCGGTCGCTCCGCCGGATGATCGGGCTGGTCACTCAGGATACACAGTTGTTCGATGACACTGTCTTCGCGAACATTGCCTATGGAAAACGAGGAGCGACTCCCGAAGAGGTGATCGAGGCAGCCAAGAAGGCACGCGCCCACGAGTTCATCGAAAAGAAGATGGAAGGCTACGAAACGCGAATGGGCGACTCCGGTGCGAACTTCTCCGGAGGCGAGAAGCAGAAGATCGCTCTGGCGCGGGCCATTCTCCGCGACCCCAGCATCCTCATCCTCGATGAATTCAGCAACCAGATCGACACCGTCAGCGAGGTCGATATCCACGATGCCCTCAAGGAGTTTGTGAAGGGACGGACGGTGTTCCTTATCACGCACAAGCTCAATACTCTCGAAATCGCGGACAGAATCGTGGTAATGGATGCGGGGGAGTTGATCGATGTCGGCACGCATGCCGAATTGATCGTTCGTTGCCCACGCTATCAGCTCCTCTGCGACCCTGGCTCTGGGCGGAAGGCCGCGTGATGATCTCTCTTGGCCCACTTCAAAAGATCGGCTCCGCGTTTCTTTCCCCACGCGGCCTTCTTCGTGACATCGCGACAGACCGCGTGAAGCGGCGGCAACTACTCGTCTCCCTTTCACCTTTCGTGCTGATATGTGTCCTGATCTTTGCGCGCCTGGGGCACCGCGATCTCTATAGCAGCCACGAAGCACGAGCCGCCCAAAATGCCCAGCGCATGATCGACACTGGCGAATGGGGTTTGCCGGTTCTGTTCGATGGCCGGAGCGATCTTCAAAAACCTCCTGGCTACTATTGGGCCGTCGCCGCGATTGGGTGGTTGAATGGCGAAAAGGTGACAGAGTGGGTGGCCAGATTCCCGGCTGCAATCGCTGGATTCATCTGCACGTTGCTCGTTTTCGCATTTTTGCGGCAAGAAGGTCGACCAACTGCAGCCGTTGTCGCGATGATCGTGCTGGCAACTGCCAACCACTTCACGGGAATCGCGCGGACGGCCCGGATCGATGTCCCGTTGACGTGCATGGTCACTCTCTCGCTGCTGGCGTTCTACCGCGGATGTCGAATCGGAAGCAATGAACTATGCTTGACGCGGGCAACTGTGACACAAGCCCGAAGCGCCAGCGAGGGACAACTTTTCCCACGCTGGCGCTTCGGGCTTGTGTCAAGACAAACCGCGGGGAGCATAACCGGGAGCCGCGGCCATCCTCTCGCCTGGCATTTGCTGGCAGCTATTGCCGCCGCTGTTGCGGTGTTGCTCAAGGGTCCAGTTGGGCCAGCGCTGATTGGACCGACTGCAATCCTCTGGCTAGCAGTCGAGCGACTCACTCAGTCTCGTTCCGAGCGACCTCGTGTCCCGATTGCTTCCTGGTTTCTCATCCCGATCGTTGTCGTCGCGATTGCCGTGCCTTGGTTCGTCTGGGCAAACAAGGTAACCGATGGCGAGTTCTTCCGCGTCTTCTTCTGGCACCATACCGTCGCCAGGTATACCGGCAGTTCTCCTCTGCTGGCGTCGCATCCGTGGTGGTATTACGTGCCTCGCTTTCTCGTCGATTTCATGCCCTGGACCCCCCTCCTGAATTGCCTCGTGGTATGGGTGATCCGTGTCGGCCGATGGCGAACCGACCCGGTCTTCCGATTCAGCCTCATCGCGTTCCTCGCGATGTTCACGATCCTGTCCTCGGCCCACTTCAAACGATCCGATTATCTGCTCCCTGCTTACCCATTCGCGGCGATCGCTCTGGGGTGTGCTGCTGAGTCATGGCTGGCGAGTCGGTCAAATCCTGGCACAGTTCGCACAGCAAAATGGGTATTTGGTGGTGCAATTGGTGTGTCAGTGGTCTGCTGGCTCATCATGATGTTTCATGTGGAACCAGCGGAGCAGAAGAAAGAGGAGAAGCGTCGCTTCGCCGCGATGATTCGGTCCCATGCTCCTGCTCCCCAGACGATCCTGCAATTCCGAATGGAGTCGCACCTGCTCAGTTACCACCTCGGGCGACCGGTCTATACCTTTGTGGAGTGGGCAGAGCTAAATGAGAGACTGGCGGCACCCGGGCCACACTTCGTGGTCATGCCTCCAG
>DASZJS010000362.1:0-7340 GCA_035947935.1 Gemmata sp.
TCCCACCGCGTGACACCGTGTTCGCCCATCGCCAGCGGAATTTTCGTGCGTGCCGCCAGTTCCGCGTAGGGCACTGGCGAGTCTACAGGGAATGGCGTCTCGAAGAAAAACACATCGAGCGATTCGAGTTCACGACACACCCGCGCGGCGGTGTGTACATCATTGAACAGGTAGCCCACATCGACCATGAGTGTTGGCTGGTCGCCGAGCGCCTTGCGGAATCGGCGTGCGAGTTCGACCACATCGGCCGGCGACGACATCATCGGCTCGACCTTGAACGCGCGGTAGCCGAGGGCGGCCAGACGCTCGGCGCGGCCGACCTGCTGCGAGAACATCGGTTCACCGCCCCACACGTCCGAGACGAGAGTGCAGTATGGGATGACCGCGAGTTCCGCGCCCGCGGGCGTCTGGAACGGCCCGCGCTGTACGCCGCCGAGCAGTTCCCACACCGGTCGCTTCAGTGCCTGCCCGTAAATGTCCCACACCGCGACATCGAGCGCCCCCAGAATGATGATCTCCCACCCGCGGCGATTGGTGTGCATAAACGCATCCCACATCCGTTGCCAGAGGCGCTCCGGGTGGGTGATCTCCTGGCCGATGAGCAGTCGGCCAAAGTGCGTATCAGAGCCCCCGACGGTTGCCAGCACCACTCCGGGTGGTACACGGAACACTTCGGACAACCCCATCAACCCATCGTCCGTGTGAACGCGCACGCACGCGAGCGGTTCGACACCACCCTTGTCGGGGTCGATCTCTGGTCCATCACCGATGACGAACACTTCCAGTCGTGCGATTTTCATGGCAGTTATTCTCGATGTCTGCTTTACGGAACCTAGCCTGCCGGGTTACAGTAGAGACTCACGCCGCATCGAGTTGAGGCCGATTGCATGTTCGTCCTGCTACGAATCTCCTTTTACGCTGCTCTCGCAACCACTCTGCTTTGCGCGGTTGTCGCGGCCGATGATCCGCCCAAGCCCGAATCGCATCGCGCGTTCCGGCCCGTCACGCGGCCGAAGGTGCCCGACGTTCGCGGTGCCGCACGCACCGACGTGGACCGTTTCATCCTTGCGCTACTTGAAGCCAAGCAACTCGCGATGAACCCCGAAGCCGACCGCGCAACGCTCATCCGCCGCGTGTGCTTCGACCTTACGGGTTTGCCCCCAACAGTCGCGGAAATTGATACGTTCCTCGCGGACAAGGCACCGGACGCCTACGAGAAAATGGTGGACCACTACCTCGCATCGCCGGCTTATGGCGAACGGTGGGGCAAGATCTGGCTCGATGCCGCGGGTTACGCGGATAGCAACGGCTACTTCAACGCCGACAGTGACCGACCGCTCGCGTGGCGATACCGCGATTACGTTGTCAAATCGTTCAACGCGGACAAGCCGTACGATCAGTTCGTGCGCGAACAGATCGCAGGCGATGAACTCGTGGGCTACACGCCCGGCGGCGATGTGACTCCGGCAATGGTCGAATCGCTCACAGCGACGCACTTCCTTCGCAACGCTCCGGACGGCACCGGTGAGAGTGATGGCAACCCGGACGAAGTCCGCACGGATCGGTTCACCGTGCTCGAAGGCAATGTGCAGAACCTCATGAACTGCCTGCTCGGCCTCACGGTGCAGTGCGCCCGTTGCCACGACCACAAGTTCGAGCCGATCAGTCAGGAGGAATACTACAGCCTCCAGGCGATTCTCTTCCCCGTATACAACCCAGAACGGTGGTCGAAGCCGAATGAGCGCGTCGTGTCGATCGGCACCAGGAACGAACTCGCGGAGTCACTGCGCAAGAACCAACTCATTGACCGACAGTTGAAGGCAGCACACGATGGCCTGGGTGCGTTCGTCGAACCGCTCCGCGAACAGTTCCTTGATGAGCGACTGAAAGATCTCGATGCGATGAAGCGAACCGCAGTCATTGATGCGGTGAAAACGCCAAAGGAGAAGCGGACGCCCGCGCAACAAGCCCTGCTCAAGACGCACGCAAAAGCGGTCGAGGTCAGCGATGACGAACTCGCGAAGCGGTTCCCCGAATACGCTGCACTTCGCGATCGCGTGCAGAAAACGGTTGCCGAGCGTGAGAAGGACCGGCCGAATCCGACCGAAAAGATTGCGGCGTTCGTGGAGACTGACCCAAACCCGGCAGTGCATCACCTCCTCAAACGCGGATTACACGGGCAACCCGGTGCTGAGGTGCAGCCCACTGCGCTGGCAGCGTTCAATACACCCAGAAACAGCTATCAGATCGAGACGCGACCGGCCGGTCGCGTCTCGACCGGGCGACGAACTGCGTTCGCGAAGTGGGTCACATCGCCGGAGAACCCTCTGTTTGCACGTGTGATGGTGAATCGACTCTGGCAGCACCATTTCGGTACCGGCATCGTTGCGACCGCGGACAACCTTGGTGCCTCGGGCGCGAAGCCATCACACCAGGAGTTGCTCGATTACTTGGCTGCGGAGTTTATCGGCTCCGGATGGAGTGTGAAGAAGATGCACCGGCTGATCCTCACATCAGCCGTGTATCGTCAAAGCAGCGAACCACGCGACAAGCTTGATGCGATCGACCCCGATAATCGACTGCTTGCGCGGTTCCCGCTCCGTCGGCTCGATGCCGAGGCCGTTCGCGATGCGATGCTGCACATCGCTGGCGAATTGAACCCTCAAGCCGGTGGGCCTTATGTTGCGAGCAAGCGCACATCAGAAGGCACGGTCGAAATCGCGGAATCCGCGGTCGGTGCCCACAAGCGGTCAATCTATTTGCAGCAACGCCGCACGCAGGTGGTGACCTTCCTTCAACTGTTCGATGCACCGGCCATTGTGACCACCTGCGGGAAGCGGTCGCCCTCCACGGTGCCGCTTCAGTCCCTCGCGCTACTCAACTCGGAGTTTGCCCGCGCTCGCGGTAAAGGATTTGCCGCACGACTGGCACGAGAGGCCGGGGATGATTCCACAAAGCGTCTCGCCCTCGCTTTCCGGCTCGCGTGCGGTCGCCTGCCCGTGCCAGACGAACGAACCGCTTGCGAGAAGTTTCTTGGTAAGCAGCGCGAGGTTTACGCCAAAGAGAAGGACGGCGACGTCCGTGCGTGGATGGACCTGTGCCAGATGCTCTTCGCGAGTAACGCGTTCCTGTATGTCGAGTGAGGTTCATCGTGCCGTCGCAATCTGACTTCGCTCTCAACCGGCGTGCATTCCTCGGCCGCTACGCTGGCGGTCTCGGCTCGCTCGCGCTGGCCCAACTTGCATCCGAGACACAGGGAGCTGATCCTCGCTCGGGGGAGAGCGACCCGCTTGCGCTGAAGAAGCCGCACCACCCTGCGAAGGCTAAGGCCGTCATCTGCCTGTTCCAGCACGGTGGGCCGAGCCAGATGGACTTGTTCGACCCCAAGCCCGAACTCACCAAGCAGCACGGCAAACCGCACCCCGACAAGCTGGAGGTACACTTCCACACCCAGCAGGGCAAACTACTCGCATCGCCGTTCAAGTTCGCGAAGCACGGAAAAGCGGGCGTTGAGTTATCGGAACTGGTCCCACACACCGGCGGCATCGTCGATGAAATCACCCTCGTGCGTTCGATGACGACGGACTCTGTCGATCACGAGGCAGCGCTGCGCGTGATTCACTCGGGCAAGATCTTCCCTGGCCGTCCGGCGTGGGGGTCGTGGGTGCTATACGGGCTAGGCACGGAACGGAAGGAATTGCCTGCCTACGTCGTGCTCTCCGACCCCGGTGGGCTTCCCGTCGATGGGCCGAATAACTGGTCGAGCGGTTTCCTCCCCGCAGTGTACCAGGGCACGCCATTCCGTGCCACGGGCTCGCCGGTCGCACATCTCGCCAACCCCGCGGACGTAACGGCTGATGCTCGCCGCAACCAACTCGATCTCCTCAACGGTCTCAACGCCGCTCACCTCCGCAAGCACACCGGGAACGCCGAACTCGAAGCGCGTCTGGGGCACTACGAACTCGCTGCGAAGATGCAGACTGCCGTCCCGGACGTACTCGATCTCTCGAAGGAGACCGAAGAGACGCGGAAGCTCTACGGCATTGACAACCCGAAGTCCGCGGAGTACGGAAAGCGCTGCATGCTGGCCCGCCGACTCATCGAACGCGGCGTTCGCTTCGTGCAAATCTTTCTCAACAGTCAGCCATGGGACACGCACAGCAAGAACGCCGAGAGCCTGAAGAATCTTTGCGCCATGACCGATCAGCCGAGCGCTGGTCTCGTCCTCGATCTCAAGCGCCGGGGATTGCTCGATTCAACAATCGTGATGTGGACGGGGGAGTTCGGCCGGTTGCCGATCTCGCAGGGCAGCGATGGCCGCGACCACAACAGGCACGCATTCTCGCTGTGGCTCGCGGGCGGCGGGTTCAAGAAGGGGTATGTCCACGGGGCAACGGACGACTTTGGGTATCAGTCCGTCGAGAAGGTGGTTCGTGTCTCCGCGTTGCACGCGACACTACTTCACGCGCTCGGGCTCGACCACACGAAGCTCACTTTCCCGCACGAAGGCCGCGACGACACCCTCACGGACGTTGTCGTCACTCGAGCCGAAGTGGTGGGTGACTTGCTGGCCTGATCCGCCAAGGTCACTTTCGACACTTCTTGTTCGACGCGACAATATGCTTTGGGGAGATTGCCAGTAGTCGAGAAAGTATGGTCTTGTACGCCGAAGGCGTAGAGTTCCACCTCTGGAAACCTGTCGCATCCAGCGAGAAGTGTCATTCAATTCGATGGGTTTCGCTGCGACACCACTCACTTCCCAAAGGGCTTATTCACTTCCGCCTCAGTAATGGTCAAGTTGCAGGTGGCACCGTCATCGTGCAGAATCTTGTCCGCGATGAGCCGGGTTGTGGGAGCAAGAGTACTGAAGTGAGTCGCCCCGGTGACGGGCAGAAAGTGGGCATTCGCGTTGGTCGAAGATTTGGCCATCGATCGGAGCGAGCTGATATTCCCTTGGCTGGTGCCTTCAAGCACGTAGGTCGGGGTCTTGATCGAGGCCAGCCAGTAGCCGGGCGACCGGAGTTTAACTTCACGGGAATTGGAGGTATCGAATGGCTTGTACTGTGCTTCATAACCGGAAACATCATCTACTGGTCCGAACGAGAAGACGGCCCGGAAACGGTCAGAACATTCGGACACGAGAAGGACCAGTGTGCCGCCGGTGCTGTGGCCGCCAAGGTAGATGCGTGCTGGATCGACATACTTTTGCTGGGCGAGGAAGTTAGCCGCGGCAAGCACGTCATCCACCTCCCCGAGGAATCCCTCCTTCGCCCCGGGGTTGTCGTTCCCACCCCGAAGTGATGGAAACATCATGATGATTCCGGCCTTTCGGAATGCACAGGCCGACTGGTCGTTGTTGGGTGGTCCTTCTTCCCAACAGCCTTCATCGATGGAGTTACAATCGCCGCCGGTGATCCAGATGATCGCGGGGTGTTTCTGGCCATCGTTTGGGTCTGGCGTGAGGTAGGCACCGAGTTTGCCCGGCGCGGCATCGTAACGAACGAGTTGGAACAGACCTGGAGGCGGCTGGGGTGCCCGCGTTTTGGGGCTTGGCTTGTTGACGAGTTTGGTTTGGAAACCCTTGCGGGCATCGGTGAGAGGGCCGCTCTCATTTGCCTGGCGCTTGTTGCAACCAACAAGCGCCAGCATTGTCAGGAGGGTGAAGTAGATTGTTTTCATGATGAGAAATAATCTCCTTGGTGTCGAATGACCCCGTTCAGTGGAGCAGTTTTGGAGTCCGCTCAGGTGGTTTTACCGTTCCATTCCCTTTGCATTATCACCTACTCGCCGTTTGGACCTCATTCCAAGAACGGTTTTGTAGGGTGGGTCGAACCGTGCGTAGCACGTCGAGGCCCACCGGGTTTTCGTTTGTGTGCTGTGGTGGGCCTCGTCCTGCTTCGCAGGTCTCGACTCATCCTACAAGACCCTACATCACAGTTGAATGCGGCGCTGCGGGCGTTTGGTCTATGGCGACAGTCTGAACGCACTAATCGGGGTTTCGCCACTCCTCTTACTCATCCCTCATCGAACAGTTTGACCTTGGCCTCATCGTACATATTGCTGTGGGGGTCATCGGGGTCCATTGAGGCGGGGATGACACCTGCCTTCCGCTGTGCCACTGCAAAGACGGCCGGGAGGATGAAGAGCGTCGCCAGAGTCGAGGCACCGAGACCACCCACCACCGCCCGACCCAGCGGCGATGTCTGATCGCCGCCTGCACCCAAGCCGATCGACATCGGCACCATCCCCGCAATCATCGCGCAACTCGTCATCAGGATTGGCCGTAACCTGGAGCGGCCACCCTCCACCGCCGCCCGCACAGCACCACCGTGCGTCAATCGAGCCCGCTCCGCAAACGTGACCAAAAGGATCGCATTCGCCACGGATACCCCAAGAGCCATGATCGCGCCCATGAACGACTGAAGATTCAGTGTGGTTCTGGTCGCCCATAACATGAACCCAACCCCCAACAGCGTTGCCGGAATCGCGGAAACGGAAACCAGCGCCAGGCGAATCGATTGGAAGTACGCGGTCAACAAAAGGAAGATCGCAAAGATGGCCATAACCAGCCCACGGGCCAAACTCGATTGCACGAGATCGAGCGTCTTCAACTGCCCCCGGACATCAACAGTCACACCACGCGGAGGTTCACCCGTCTCCGCAATTGCCTTCAACACGGCTTTGCGAACCTTCCCGAGATCCTGCGTCGCGACATTCGCCGTGATGCTGACCGATCGCCGCAGGTTGTAGCGGTAGACTTCCTCCGGAGTGACCGTTTCACGGATGTAGGCCACATCATGTAGGTAAACCGTGTTGTTGCCAGTTGCTCCCGTGGCGTCGTGTTTACCATTTGCGGAACCGTTGGCGGACTCGGACATCATTGAGCCGTTGACCGGCTGTGTTGCTCCACGAATCGGGATGATCCCAATCTCACCGGGAGAACTGATCTCCGGCGGCGGGATCTGAACTTGCACGATATAGGCTTGACCGAAGGCCGGATCGCGCCAGTAAATCGGCGTCATGTAGCGGCTGGATGCGGTTGCCGAGATGAGGTTGAATCCGACATCCCGGGCCGTAAGCCCCATCGTCGCGGCCTTCGTGCGGTCGATCGCAACATCGATCGTTGGGTAATCCTGCGAGGGACCGAGCTGCACATCCCGAAGGTCGGGGTTCGCGGCAAGTTTCTCTCGAATGGTATTCGCGAACGCGATGTTGGCCGGCATGGTCGATCCGCTGATCTGCACCTCGACCGGAGTTGGCGAACCGAAGCTCATCACCTCGCTCACCATATCGCCCGGTTCAAACGACAAACGCATGCCCGGAAGCCGGGCATCGATCTG
>DASZJS010000363.1:0-5601 GCA_035947935.1 Gemmata sp.
TCGCGCTCGCCACTTGGTACGTGCTTGACGAGACGTTTGCCGAGAGTGTTGGGAAGCTTGGTGTGTCAGTTCCTGGGTTTTTGGTCGCAGTCTTGTTCATGTTTGGGATCGGTGTCATCGATGATCGATTCCGGATTCGCGGTCGCGTGAAGTTGGTGGGGCAAATCGTCGCGATTTCGATCGCCATTGCGGCCGGTGTTCGCTTCGAGTCAATCACTCTCTGGGGCTTTGAACCTATCCGCTGTGGCAGCTCTTTTGGATGTGTTTTGACCATGATCTGGCTCCTCGGCGTCGTCAACGCCGTGAATCTGCTCGATGGCATCGACGGGATGGTTGGGAGTATCGGGCTGATCGTCGCCGCAACTCTGGCGGTGATGGCCGCCTGGGTTGGCCACCCCGCCGAGGCGGGGGTGGCCGCGTGCCTCGCTGGGACTCTGGCGGCATTTCTGGTGTTCAACAAGCCGCCCGCGAAGATCTTCCTGGGCGATAGCGGAAGCATGTCGATTGGCTTATTACTTGGCTCGCTATCCGTCGTTTGCTGCCTCAAAGGGCCGGCGACTCTGATGCTGAGCCCGCCCGTCACCCTTCTGCTCTTACCTCTGCTCGACACAGTTGCAGCAATCACAAGAAGGGTTCTGACGGGGCGCAGTATCTATGCGACCGACCGAGGTCATCTCCACCACCGCCTTCTCCAATCCGGCTTGTCCCACAAGACCGCACTCATCCTTGTTGTGGTGCTGAGTTCGATTCTAAGTCTCGGTGTGCTTGCAAGCCTTCGTTTTCACAACGACAGCCTCGCCCTCACAGCCGCACTTGTTGTGGTTGCATTTCTCGTTTTGAGCAGACTCTTCGGGGTTCAGGAACTCGGCTTGGTGCGGAACAAGTTGTTGGAGGCTTTCGGCCGATTCACTTCTGTCCGTCCAAACGGGGAAGTGGTCGTGATCCGACTCCAGGGTCGGGCTGAGGGGTGGGAGACGATCTGGCAACACCTCGCGAATCGCTCCGAACACTTTGGACTCCACTCAGCGAGCGTCGATATCAACGCACCCTTTTTCCAGGAATCCTATTATGTGAAGTGGAAGAACCCAGCAAGCCAAGGCGGTGAGGACGAGACGATCGCCGATCGTTGGCAGCTTGAACTCCCACTCAAGGTCGCCGGGCAGACGATTGGAGTGGTTCGGCTGATTGGTCCCGTCGGTGTGGCGAACCTGTCGACAGTGCTTGGACGCATCCACGAATTTGTCGGCGAACTCGCGGCTCTGGCGTTGAAGGTCTTGGTGCCGGGGATTCAGCCTGCTGCCGGATACCAACACACTCCGGCAACAGCTCACCACGCAGCCAATCAACACCCAGCCCGGGCGCTCCAGCCGGAGATCGTTGGTGCGTGATCGAGATGATGTCGAAGTTTTTCAAACCTGCCAGGTAGCGGCAATGAGCCATCTTACTGGGAAAACGGTGTTGGTGACGGGCGGAGGCGGGTTTCTCGGCCGGCACCTGTGCGATCGCCTTCGTGGGATTGCTCCGAAGAGTCTCGTCACGCCACGCAAAAACGACTACGACCTCACCGAGCAAGGTCAGGTTCGCGAGCTTCTTGCTGCGGTTCGACCCGAGACGGTCATTCACCTCGCTGCAGTGGTTGGTGGAATCGGAGCGAACCAGGCCAATCCAGGGCGGTATTTCTACGAGAATGCCCTGATGGGCCTCTTGCTCATGGAAGAGGCCCGCAGAGTGGGTGTGAGTAAATTCGTCTCGGTGGGAACGATCTGCTCATACCCGAAGTTTACCCCTGTCCCATTCAAAGAGGAGGCGATCTGGGATGGATATCCGGAAGAAACCAACGCCCCTTATGGGATCGCCAAGAAGTTGCTTCTCGTTCAAGCTGGCGCTTACCGCCAACAGTATGGGTTCAATGCCATCACACTCCTGCCAGTGAACCTCTATGGCCCCGGCGATAACTTCGACCCGATTTCGAGCCATGTGATCCCAGCACTGATCCGAAAAGTAGTCGCTGCGAAGGTCGAGGGCAAGCAATTCATTGAGGCATGGGGCACCGGCTCTGCTTCCCGGGAGTTTCTTTTTGTTCAAGATGCAGTCGAGGCGATTGTCCGGGCAACAGACCTTTACGAAAAACCGGACCCCGTGAATGTGGGAAGCGGGAACGAGATCACCATTCGCGAATTGACAACAACGATCTGCGAGCTTTGCGGTTTCAAAGGCGAGGTCCGATGGGATCCCACGAAGCCAGATGGTCAGCCGCGGCGATGTCTTGATACCACTCGTGCCCGCGAGGAATTTGGATTCGTCTCTCGGACAAACCTGCGGGCTGGTCTTGCTGAGACCATCAAATGGTACGAAAGCGCGAGACACAAGGTCGAGGGCTCTAACCCTCCCATGCAATCAGATCTTGAAGGGTATCCTTGCGATCGCGTGAACCTTCACCATTGATACAAACGAGTTCGTCATCTCTTCACAGTAGGCTTCCAGGCAGCTTGAGTATTCGCCCACGCGTGGGCAGACCGTGTCCGCGTTGTCAGAGCTGTCAGTATTCGGACAAGATTGCGATGATGTGTTTCTGGCACTTTACAAGGTGCATTCCATACCAATCACAGCTTCATACACCAGTCTCTGTCAAAAATCGTCATCTGTCACAGCCCCCTAGGACACACGTCTAACTCCATAATAATCATTTCAGCCATAAACAAACTCATAATTCGTGTTGGTTAACCGATCCGCGTCGAGTCTGCGTTGGTTGTTCTGCCATCTCAAATTGCCAAAGCTGCCATCGCAGCTCAATCACTTTCAAGTTGTGGATCATTCCCCGGCTGTTACACTCGGCCATCATGTCTGATGTGACCCGCCTTCTCGATGCAGCCGCTACCGGTGACCGCAAGGCCGCTGCGGAACTGCTTCCGCTCGTCTACGATGAGTTGCGGAAGCTCGCCGCCGCGAAAATGGCAACCGAGAACCCGGGGCACACACTCGATGCCACCGCCCTGGTCCACGAAGCGTATCTGCGACTGACCGGAGAGCAATCGTTCGAGTCGCGCAGTCATTTCATGCGGGCAGCCGCCGAGGCGATGCGGCGAATCCTCGTCGATCACGCCCGTACTCGCAGTGCTGACAAACGGGGCGGTCGTCGGCAGCGAGTGCCGCTGAATGAAGTCATGCGTTGGACCGAGTCGCCGGATCACCTCCTGGCCCTGGAAGACGCCCTGAGCCGATTCGCCGTGGAGGAACCCCGCAAGGCCGAGTTAGTGGTTCTGCGGTTCTTCGCTGGGATGACGATCCCCGAAGCCGCAAAGACCATCGGTGTGTCTGTTCCCACGGCAGAACGGTGGTGGGCGTATGCCCGTACCTGGCTGTATGCCGACCTCGAAGGGGAAAACTCGGAAAATTCGTGATGGGTTTCGCTTCCCGTTTACGCGAATGGGGTGACGGTACCTTTACCGGAGCCAACGATGAGTGAGATGTCCCCTGCCGAAGAGGTCTTTTTCGCCGCCCTCGAAAAGGCGATCCCCGCCGAACAGGCCGCGTACCTCGATGAAGCTTGCGCTGGCAACCCGGCCTTGCGGGCACGAGTCGAGAAACTGTTGGCTGCCCACCCTCGCGTCGGTGGCTTCCTCGAATCGGAACCGGTGACTACCGGGGATGTCACTGGAACATACTCCGGTGCGAAATCCGCCGTTTCCGATGTCCCGAATGCAGTCGCTGGAACCATTGTCGCGGGCAAGTACAAGCTCCTTCAGCAGATTGGTGAAGGCGGTATGGGCTCTGTCTGGATGGCCGACCAGACCGAACCGGTGAAGCGGCGCGTGGCCGTGAAACTCATTCGCGTTGACCGAGGCAGTCCAAAGACGATCCTGTCGCGGTTTGAGGCCGAGCGGCAAGCAATCGCCCTGATGGACCACCCCCACATCGCCAAGCTGCTCGATGCCGGCACGACGGATACGGGGCAACCCTACTTCGTCATGGAACTGGTGAAGGGCATCCCGCTTACGGACTACTGTGACGCCCACAAGCTCAGCATCCCGGACCGGCTCAACTTGTTCATGCAAATCTGCTCTGCGGTGCAACACGCCCACCAGAAGGGGATCATCCACCGCGATCTCAAACCGACGAACATTCTCGTGGAAAGCCACGACGACAAGCCCGTGCCCAAGGTTATCGACTTCGGGCTCGCGAAGGCTACCTCCGGAATGCAACTCACCGAGCAAACTCTGTTCACCGTGTTCGGCACCGTGATGGGCACACCGCTGTACATGGCCCCGGAGCAGGCGAAGTTCAACGCCGTGGACGTGGACACCCGCGCTGACTTATTCGCGTTGGGCGTAATCCTCTACGAGCTGCTTACCGGCACAACACCGATTGCACGCGATTCTCTGAAGAAGGCCGCACTCGATGAGATGCTGAAGCTGATCCGCGAGCAGGAGGCCCCGACCCCATCGAGTCGGCTGAGTTCCGCGGACAACTCGCCGAACGTGGCAGCCAACCGCCAGATGGAACCCATCAAGCTCGGTCGGTTTGTGAAAGGTGAACTCGACTGGATCGTGATGAAGTCGCTGTCGAAGGAACGCGACCGGCGTTACGAAACGGCGAACGGGTTTGCCAGGGACATCGAGCGGTTCTTGAACCACGAGGCGGTGCAGGCTGGTCCGCCCTCCGCGAGCTATCGCTTGCGGAAGTTTGTTCGCCGGAACCGTGGGCCGGTGGTCGCCGTGGGTCTTGTTCTGCTGACACTGATAGTCGGGATCGCGGGCACCACGCTGGGTCTGATCGAGGCCAGGCGTCAGGCGGAAGCCAAGGAGCGTGCGCTCGTGGCGGAGACACTCGCACTGGTAGCAGAGCAGGAGCAGCGGCGAATCGCCGAGGCGAACGAAGCCCAAGCGAACTTGGCAACCGCGGCCGAGCAGGCGGCAAAGGAGCGGGAAGCGGACCAGCGTGCCAGAGCCGAGGCCGCCTACGCTCGGACCGCTGATGTACTCGATGCCATGACCTCGGAGGTAACAGGCGATTCGCTGGAGACGCAAAAGGCGCTAAGCGAGGAGCAGAAGAAGTTCTTTACCGGTGTGCTCACGTACTACAAGGAATTTGCAGCGACCAAGGGAAACGACGAGCAGACTCGCAAACGCACAGCGATCGCCGCCTACCGCGTCGGCTTGATCGAATCCCGGCTGGGGCGCAAGAAAGAATCGGCAACGGCATACCGAATGGCACGCGATTTATTCGAGAAGCTGGCTGCCGATTTCCCCAATGTGCCCGAGTACCGTGACGGTCTGGCAGGGAGCCACATCAGCCTGGGTGTTCCGTTGCACGATCTGGGTCAAGTGGCGGAGGCGGAGGAGCAATTCCAAAAGGCGTTGACCATCTGGGAGAAACTGGCCGCCGAGTTCCCCAACGTGCTCAAGTACCGTACGGCTCTGGCCACGGGTCACCAGAACCTGTGTTCTCTGCTGGCCAGAAAGGGTCAGGTGGCGGAGGCGAAGGAGCAGTACCAAAAAGCGCTGACGATCTCGGAGAAGCTGACGGTCGAGTTCCCCAACGTCCCCGAGTACCGTGAGGGTCTGGCAATGAGTCACCACAGCTTGGGGATTCTGCTTGCTG
>DASZJS010000364.1:0-5493 GCA_035947935.1 Gemmata sp.
GGGCAATTGGGGAACCGACCTCCAGGCGGGAGCATCATACCGCTACAATCTGCTTTGGGTGGTGGCATTGTCGAGCTTCATGGCGATCATTATGCAAGTCATCTCCGCGCGCCTGGGTGTCGTCACGGGCAAGGATTTAGCGCAGGCATGTCGCGACTTCTATCCAGCATGGACCCGATGGCCTAACTGGCTTGCCTGTGAGGTTGCCATTGGTGCCTGCGATCTCGCTGAGGTGCTGGGCAGCGCGGTGGCGATCAACCTTCTATTCCACATACCTCTCTTTTGGGCTGTACTCATCACCGCCTTCGACGTTCTGTTGCTGCTGGCTCTGCAAGGGGTGGGGATGCGATTCATTGAGGCTCTCATTTTCGTCCTGATCTCCACCATCGGGGGCTGCTACTTCATCGAGATTTTCGTGCTACCGCAAACACATCCCGACTTCTTGGAGATGGGTCATGCCATGCTGTCCCCTGGGTTTCGCCAGGATGGGATAATGATCGTCGTCGCCATTGGGATCATTGGTGCGACAGTCATGCCCCACAACCTCTACCTCCATTCGGCCCTCGTCAATTCCCGGAACCTCCCCACCAATGAACCGATGGTTCGCAGATCGATCAAGTTCAACACGATTGACACGGTGGTGGCACTGTCGATTGCCTTCTTCGTCAATGCGGCCATCCTCGTACTCGCGGCGATGGCCTTCAACGGCAAGGATGGAGTCCGGCTACCGGCGGGAGAAGTTGTGAAATACGTCGAGGAAACCAAAACCTACACGGACTCGAAGACCGGCGAGACAATCGCGATCTACGACGAGGAGAGCAAGGCCTGCATAGACCCAAAAACCGGCCAGAAATTACCTGAAGACAGGTTCGCACAATTCAACAATGATCCCGACTGGATTCGTGTCGCATTCCTGACCCTGGTGCCGCTACTCGGCGCTTCCCTGGCGAGCACGCTTTTTGCCGTGGCGCTTTTGGCCAGTGGGCAAAGCAGCACGATCACGGGCACGCTGGCCGGCCAGGTGGTGATGGAAGGGTTCATGCACTGGCGTATCCGACCGTGGGTGCGAAGACTCATCACACGTCTCCTCGCCATCCTCCCGGCTATCTTCATCATTGGGATGCGCGGAGACGAAGCCAGCGTCACTGATCTGCTGGTTCTCAGCCAAGTCGTACTGGCGATGCAACTGCCTCTGGCGATGTTTCCGTTGTTGCACTTCACGAGTTCGAGGAAGTGGATGGGGACCTACCGCAACGGCTGGTTCTTGCTTATCGCTGGTTGGAGTTCATGCTTGCTCATCACGGCCCTGGATATCTACGGTCTGCCCGATGCCATTCAGAAAGCATGGGTGGTAATCGCTGGCCACTAAATCCTCCAGGATAGAACTCTGCTCTGGACGCCGTTCCAAACACGTAGGATGTTTCAAAAGCATGATCCCCGCAACTGAAGTTGAATACTGGGCATCTCTGGGGAATTTGTCCAAAGTCCGTCAAGCGATTGCGGCTGGACACGATGTCAATCTTCGGGGCGAAAACGGCTACACGGCACTCCACGCCGCAGCAGAAAACGGCCACCTGGAAGTAATTCGGGTTCTACTTGATTGCGGTGCCTTGGCAGACGCACGATTGGATAGTGGTGAAATGCCCGTGGATCTAGCGGTCATGGCAGGCAAGGAAGAGGCTGCACACTTGCTCAGGCAGGCATTGAAATAGCTTTTAGTCGGCAAGTGCGGGTTCAATCTCCCCAAAATGCTTTGTACCCCTCACATACTGTGAGGCAACCTCGTTCCACCCGAGCCATCGGTGAGACGACAAAAACTCTATTCGTCATATTTCAGCAGGAACTTCGGGTTGATCGCCTTGAAGCTCAGTCGGCCTCCGATGTCAACATCGTATTCCTCGACAAGTGGTCGGAAGATGATCCCCTCCCGCTGTGCTTTCGGGTTCAGAAGACTCGTTCCCTCGGACAGCGCGACCAGTTCATCCACCGAGTGGTTCAGAGTGAATGTGTCGAGTTGCGGCACGGATTCCAGGCCCATCTCACGGATGACTTCGAGCATCGCAGAATGATCGAGCAGGCGAGAAGCATCGATATCGAACACGTTGAAGACTCGCAGAGTAACCTCTTTGAGTTCGTACTTGTTCTTCTGAACGCCAGGCCCAATTACCTCGGCCTGAATCACCGGCTGGAAACCGCGACTGCTTGCCAACGCTCTGAGCTTCGTCTCCAATCCGAGTCGCTTCGCCACTCGGATCAGTAGACTCGTGTCGTCGGTGTCATCGAGCCAGAGGTTCCGGCTGCACACCCCAAACTCGCCATCGCGAAGAAACGCGGTGAACGATGTCCCATCTATTTTTTCGGTGAGGTAGAACGTCTTTCCGCGGTTGCGCTCCAGCACTGCTTCCAAAACCTGAACCCGAGTCTCATCGGTCTTGGGCAGGAATCCCGGAAATCCGCCCTTCACTCTTCCACCCATCCCCACCGGCACCGGTGGTTCCCACTTGCGCACGGAAAGAGATTCGGTCACATCCTCGCCTTCCCCGACAGTGATCCCAGGAGGAAGAATCGACAGTGGGAAGCAGATCCCCTGCGAGACTTGCCCGCGGAGTCTGATCGTCTTGATCCGGAAGCCAGCCGGTTGGATGGTTACTCCGGCATCATCCATAATCGCTGGCTTGAAGCTGCTGGGGCGGAGAAACTCGAATTCCGGCCGCTCCGGGAGAAGAGAGTCGATCTCGCAATACACAACCTTGTCGCCTGGCTTGAATTCACCTTTTTTGACGACCACCCACCATCCCAGGATGCGAATCCGTTCGATAGCATCGGCATTCGGAATTGGCTCCGCAGCGTTGACTAACTGAATACTGGCAAGTTTCCGCATGGGTTCCTCGTGGATGGTTCGGCCCGGCCTTCCCACACGGACAATCGACAGGCGTTCTCGGTTCGGAGAACCTGGAACTCCAAGCTCACCCCATCTTCACCTTTCGCGATCTGCTTCCAGTGTCTTCGGTCGGTGGGGCTTCGACACCATCGATAAACCGCTTGGCATTCGGAAGGGCTTCGAGGAACATTTTGCCGTAAGGCTTTGTCAGAACCCGCGGATCGAAGAGTACCACAATTCCAGTATCGCTGGCGGTGCGTATCAATCGACCGAAACCCTGTTTCAGTTTGATGACCGCCTGCGGAACCTGATAGTCCATGAAAGGGTTACCGCCCGCGGCTGCAATGGCTTCCAGCCGGGCCTCGGTCAGCGGTCGATCGGGTACGGCAAAGGGCAGTTTGGTGATGACGACGTTCGAGAGGGCTTCGCCGCGAACATCGACCCCTTGCCAGAAGCTATCCACACCAAACAATACAGCCTTCTTTGCCTCACGGAATTGTTCCAGTAGTCTCGGTGCGGGCAATCCGCTCCCTTGAACGAGCAGAGTGTAACCGTTTCGCGCGAAGAACGGCCCAAGCTTTTCCGCCGCACGGTTGAGGAAGGTGTAACTGGTGAAGAGGACAAACGCCCTGCCCTGCGTTTTCGCGACATATTCCGGAATCCGGGCCAGGACTTCTTCCTCGTACCTGGCAGCCATCGCCGATGGGTCGGGCATGTTGCGGAACAGATGCAATTCGGCTTGTTTCTGAAAGTCGAAGGGGCTGCCGAGTTGTTTGGTTTCGCTCTCTTCAAGCCCGAGCCGTTGCTGAGTCAATGTAAAGCCACTGGCATCGCCGGCAGCCGAGAGCGTTGCACTCGTGAGGATGACAGTTGGCACACGCTCATAGAGTTGTTGTTTGAGCGCTTCCCCGACTTCGATCGGCGCACTAGCCAATGAAATCCGTGGGATGCGGCCCTGTCGCACTTCCATCCAATAAACCTGGCCCTCAAGCCGCTGTTTCAGCCAGTCTTTCAACTGACCAGCCATCCCGTTCAAGCGATCGCCCCGGCTTGTCAGTTCGAGCTGTTCTTCCTCGGAATCGCGCGTTTTGGCGAGGTCGTGGAGTTGGCTGCCAAGCTTCGTTAATTCCTCCGAAAGATGATCGGGAACGATCCCGGCTTCCCGCACTCGTCCAGTGCTTTTGGGCTGGCTGAGATGCCACTGGTGGATAGCTGTGAAGAACTTTTCAGCCGCTTGCCGTGTGGATTCGAGTTGAGCGACAGCATCGCCATCGCCGAGCGTCGCGAGAATCCCCTTGTGTGTCCGCGGTGCGAGGAGTTGATTGAGGATATAGTCCACGCCGCCCTGAGTGACCGACAAACCCAGGTGGTCCGCGGCTACATCTTCGAGGTTGTGGGCCTCATCGAAAATCACAACCTGATAATCTGGGAGCAGACCACCACCGGATCGTCGCAGAGCCAGGTCGGAAAAGAAGAGAGCGTGATTGACGATCAGTATATTCGCCCCGAATACACGCTTGCGGGCCTGAAAATAGAAGCATTCGGCGTGATGCGGGCACTTTCGCCCCAGGCAATTCCCATTGTCGCTCTGGACGAGATCCCACACGGGCTCATAAGGCTGCATCGGCAAGTCGGACTTGCTGCCATCTGTTGTTTGCCGCGACCACCGCCCGATCTGGATGAGTTGCTCGTGCGAACTGGCGGTCTCCAACAGTGAATTGGCGCGAGATTGCGCGGCCCGGAGTCGCCGGAGGCTGAGGTAGTTTCCTCGCCCCTTGACCAAGACCGGCCGATAATCGCCCGGCAAAACCGATTGAAGAAACGGGATATCCTTGCGAATCAACTGTTCCTGGAGGCCAATCGTGTGTGTCGAGATAACGATCTTGAGGTCTTTCTTCGCGGCGGCTGCCTGGATTGCCGGGACAAGGTAAGCGAAGGATTTACCGACACCCGTGCCAGCTTCCACAATGAGTTTCCGCTTGCGGTTGATGGCTGTCGCCACCGCCTCAGCCATCTCCAGTTGTTGTGGTCGCGACTCGAATCCGGGCCAGCGTTTGGCAACCAGCCCATTCTGACCAAGGATTTTCTGCGTATCCATACCAGGAATTGTGGGCAGGTACACAGGGTTGCGTAAAGCCCGGTTGATAGGAAAATAACGCGAACGGGGGGCAAAGCCCCCCGTTGTGGCCCAGGGTCCATGCTACCCTAGGATACATTCGTCCATCATTTACGCTATGCTTGACGCGGTACTCTGATACAAGCCCGAAGCGCCAGCGAGGGAAAGGCTTTTCCCTCGCTGGCGCTTCGGGCTTGTATCAGAACAAACCTCGCGAAGTACAGAGTGCCGATCACTGGAACTTGACACGCCAGTAATCGTGTGGCGTGGAATTTCGACCAATAAACCAGTACCCATCCTCCCACTCAAGGGTGACCTTCCGCCAGCCGAGAGGAACCTTCGGGAATGGGTAGTAAGGGCCGATGAAGGGGAAGGCGTTGTAGGGGTATGAACCGGGGTAGCCGACCCGGCTCAGATTGTTGTACGGTGCGTAGGTCGGCCAGGCATATGGCGGCAGGTTCGGAGCCTGCATGTCGGGTGAAAATTGCCCGGGAAC
>DASZJS010000365.1:0-3775 GCA_035947935.1 Gemmata sp.
TTTGATGGCATCACCACCCCACCTGCGGTTATGATTATCTCCACCGCTACTGTCCCGCCTCCTGACCTTTTTCCCGCCCTCTCTCTCGGGAACATTCTCATGACAACCTCTCAACGCATCACCCGGCGCACGTTTCACAAATCCGCAGCGATCGCCGCGGCGACTTTCGCTGCGCCGACCATCGTTCGAGGCCGGAACCTCAACGATAAGCTCAACATCGCCATGATCGGTTCGGGCGGCCGAGGAGGAGCGAATCTCGCTGGCGTTTCATCCGAGAACATTGTTGTGCTTTGCGATGTGAATGCCAAAGCCGTCGATGCTGCCGCGACCAAACACCCCACCGCCAGCAAATACACCGACTTTCGCAAAGTGTTCGACAAGCCCTCGGCTTTCGATGCGGTTGTGGTCAGCACCTGTGAACATACCCATGCCTTCGCAACCATGCTCGCCCTCAAGAATGGGAAGCACGTCTACTGCGAGAAACCGCTAACCTACAACATCTGGGAAGCCCGCAAGATACGCGAAGAAGCCGCGAAAACAAAAGTCACCACTATGATGGGCATCCAGAATCACGCGAACGACAACTATCGGCGGGTCGTCGAACTGATTCAAGGCAACGCGATTGGCCCCGTGCGTGAGGTTCACATCTGGGTATCACGGGCCTGGGGATTGCAATCTCCCGAAGCTGCAAAGCGAAATCAAGACATCGTTACCATCATGGAACGGCCCAAGGAATCCGAAGTCGTGCCTGCGGGTCTCGACTGGGAACTGTGGCTCGGGCCAGCACCTCACCGGCCGTTCAACAACGTCTACGTGCCGGGTCCGAAGTGGTATCGCTGGTGGGATTTTGGCAACGGAACCATGAGCGATCTTGGAAGCCACTGGAATGATTTGCCATTTTGGGCTCTGAAACTCGAAGCACCGCTCACGGTCGAGGCCAGCGGCCCGCCGCCGCATCCGGAACTCGCTCCCGCAAGCATGAGCGCGACCTACGAATATGGCCCACGCGGAGAGATGCCGGCCGTCAAGCTGATGTGGTACCAGGGCGAAAACAAGCCCGAGATCTGGAAGAACAAGGGGATTCCGCAATGGGGCGATGGTGTTCTCTTTATTGGAGAAAAGGGAATGCTTCTGTCGAACTACACAAAGCACCTGTTGCTGCCCGAAAACGAATTCGTGAGTGTGAAACTGCCCGGGCAATCGCTTCCACGTTCGCCCGGCAATTACGTCGAGTGGATCACGGCTTGCAAGAGCGGCAAAGAGTGCTTGGCGAATTTCCACTATGCTGGCTGGCTTACCGAAGCAAACCACCTGGGGAACGTGGCCTACCGATCTGGCAAGAAACTCATCTGGGATGCCGTGAAGATGCGAGCCTCGAACGCTCCCGAAGCCGATCAATACATTCGCCGCGATTATAGTAAGGGTTGGGAGTTGTGACTGCTCACATGATGAGCCGCGCACGCAGTAAGCAGGTAACCAGCTGAAGGGTAATGGTAAGTGATTCTTTGGCATTCCCGAGGATTCTCGATGCTGTCTTTTCTTGGAAAATCGGTTCGCCTCTGCGATGGTCTCAATCGCCGCGAGGTTTTGCGCGTTGGCGGTCTGGGGTTTACCGGGTTGGCGTGGTCCGATCTGTTCCGCGCCCAAGCCAGAGCAGCCCCCGCGAATCGTTCCGAGACACGGAAAGCATCCAACGGCTTCGGCAAAGCAAAAGCCTGCATCGTGATTTTCAATTATGGCGGACCCTCCCACCTCGATCTCTGGGACTTGAAGCCCGATGCTCCCGCCGAAATTCGCGGTGAATTCAAACCCGCAACAACCAACGTGCCGGGAGTCTCGATCTCCGAACACCTGCCCCAACTCGCTAAGTTGGCTAACCTCTACACCATCGTTCGCTCGATGACGCATCGCGATAACGACCACGCCATCGGTGCTTACCTCTCTTTGACCGGCTACTCCCACCCCAAGCACGAAATCCTCGGCATCGAACCCCCCGAAACGCCGCTGGATATGCCTTCGATGGGCTCCATCGTCAGCAAACTTCGACCGATGGAACGCCCTGTGTTTCCTTATGTCACGCTTGGCGATCTCCGCCACTTCGGCAACAACGATGGGATGGGTCAGAACGCGGGCTGCCTCGGCAAACCCCACGATCCGTTCATCGTGCCCTTCGTTCGACCCCTGGATGGGACGCTCGATGTGCGTGGTGTCACGACGGTAATGGGAGATCGGAACAGCCACGAACTTTCCGGCCGACGACAACTCCTCGATCAACTGAACCTTGCTGCCCCCACCCTGCAAACCGCTGCCGAAGCACGCAACCTGACGGATGCTTCTCGCCGGGCATACGAACTTCTCGCTTCCACAGCAACGCGCGATGCCTTCAATCTGGGCCGCGAAGCCCAGAAGATTCGCGATAGCTATGGCCCCACTCCATTCGCTCAAAACTGTCTGCTCTCGCGGCGATTGGTGGAAGCCGGCGTTCCCCTTGTCACCCTTTACTCGGTGGGAAATCGCGACTGGGATACACATGGTAACAACTTCAGCGACTTGAAGAACAACCTGCTCCCTCCCATGGACCGCGGTGTTTCTGCTCTCCTCAAGGATCTGGAAGCTCGTGGACAACTCGATGAAACGCTCGTCGTGTGGATGGGAGATATGGGGCGAACGCCGCGGGTGAATAAGGGGGCTGGCCGGGATCACTGGTCGTTCTGCTACTCAATCGTGATGGCGGGAGGCGGAATCCGCGGCGGCCAGGTCTACGGTTCTTCGGATCGTGGCGGAGCGTACCCATCTACCAACCCGGTCGGCCCTCCGGATATCGCTGCGACCATTTTCCATTGCCTCGGCATCGATCCACGAGCCGACATGACCGACCAGCAAGGCCGCCCGCTTGTCGTCAGTAATGGGACGCCGGTCGATGCGTTATTGGTGTGAGATCGATAGGTTGTCCCCATCGGATTGCTTGCGGGTCATGTGCGGCCTCCTTCGCAGTTTCAGCTAATGAATCTCACCGGAATTGTGTGGATGTCGATCGAGCGTGAGGGTGGTTCATAGAGTGATCCGCGGAGAAAATTCAAACGCCGCCCTGTACTTGCAATAACTCCAAACAGCCGACAAGTTGCCGCCAACGGCTAGAAACAGCGAAGGTGTGCCCCTTTCTTTTCTGGAGCTTGAGTTTTACCCTGTTCGCATGACCTACGATCAAGCCCTGAGCTTCTGGTATGGACGCATCAACTACGAAGTTCGTGCCGCCCGACCGGGCGATCTCAAACTCGAGCGAATGCAGGCACTGCTCCAGTTGCTCGGCAACCCGCACGACCGCGTTCGGAGCGTTCACGTCACCGGAACCAAGGGCAAAGGCTCAACCTGCGCCATGCTCGCGGCGATTCTTCAGTCCGCCGGGTATCGCGTCGGACTCTTCACTTCACCACACCTCGAACGCGTCGAAGAACGGATTCAGGTCGATCGGGTTCCGATCACCCATGCCGAACTTGCTGCACGAATGGATGAAGTTGCCCCCGCGGTGCGGCAATTGGAAGCCGAAACTGATCGACACGACCTCGGGCGGTTGCCTGGGCTGACGTTCTTCGAGATCGGAACGGCTCTCGGTTTCCTTCATTTCTGCCGACGACGGTGCGACATCGCCATCATTGAGGTCGGTCTGGGGGGACGCTTCGATTCTACCAACGTGTGCAATCCACTCGTGTCAGTCATCACATCAGTCGGGTACGATCACACAGCGCAACTTGGCAACACTCTCGAAGCAATCGCG
>DASZJS010000366.1:0-21124 GCA_035947935.1 Gemmata sp.
TCCTCACCCGTGTTGGATTAGCCTGGAGTTGACTTGCGCAAACCTCGCCGAGCAATCCCAGCAATGCACCGCCAAACACACCAGCCGGACCACCTGCCACGGCTCCAACCAGAACTCCCAATCCGAGTTGAACTAATGTTAAAGAACGGGAGCGAACCGTTCCTTTTGCGAAGCCATTGAAAGTCACTGATTGCACCCTCCTCGGCCAAGCAGTCATTCGGCGGAATATTTTTATACCATTTCATCGTCATTTGGATCTGATCCGCTCGCATCCGGTTTGCACGCTTGGCCGGAAGAAAGAAACCGTCTTTTTTCATTTCGGGTTTGGTCTCCCATCTCATGGATTCATCAATCCGCGAACCCGGGCAGGTTTTCGCTGCTGATACAGTTCCAGGCGCGAGTGGTAGTCGGTCTCCTGTTCCGGAGTGCCAACGAGTTCAATGGCCTTCTCCTGCCACTTCACCGCATCGTCGAACTCTCCACACTCGGCATAAGCAGCGGCCAGCGTATCCAGAAATCCCGCTTCGCTCCACTCGGTCAACTCGCAAGCGCGAGTTGCACACTCCCGAGCCCGTAAACCGTTCCGCACATCGGGGTCCGGGCAGGTGCTCCACACCCAGGCCAACTGGTTGAATGTGCCAGCGTGCCGCGGATCGCGTTTGAGCGCTTCCATGTGATCCCGCACGGCTGCTCCGTAATGCCCACGAGCGTAATGGACCCCGGCTCGATAGTTGTAAGGCATCACGGCGGTTGGCACGAGTTTAATGGCCTCGTTGAAATCCGCGAGCGCTCCATCCAGATTGCCAATCGCCTTGCGAGCGGTTCCCCGCAGTTCGTAGGACTTGACATTTTCTGGTATCAGTTCAATCGCCTTGTCGCAATCCGCAACCACCGCCGGGTAATCCTTGTGCATGAGATAGCACACGGCCCGACCGATCCGGGCGTGGGCGTGGTCCGGTTTCAGCCGCAAAGCCGCACTAAAATCCTCGCTCGCCTGGATCGCATCCCCCTTCTGCTGACGAATGGTGCCGCGAGTGTAGTAGCCCTCGGGATTCCCCGGCTCGCGGTCGATGACATCCGATACATCGGCATCGGCCGCGGCATAGTTGTCGCATTCCAGATGCAGTTGCGCACGCCAGAGGAGATATCGCGAAGTGTTTTCGGGATCACCCTCGATGGCATTGGCGTAGTCTTTCAGCGCGCTCTCGGTGTCGCCGCGTTCGGCGTGACACCGGGCGCGAAGCCCATACATCGGCGCACGGCCGGGATCGAGTTTCAGAACCTTCTCGCAGTCCGCGAGCGCCTGGTCGAACGCCTTCTGGACGTACAACTCCGCAGCGCGGTCCGCGTAAACCTGAACATCGTCGGGTTTCAAACGGATGGCCTGATCGAGATCGTTGAGCGCACGGATACGATCCCCGAGTTCCAAGTAGGCATAGGCGCGGAAACGGTAAGCGGCTGCCACATCGGGACGCAGTCGGATGGCGCGGGAAAAGCACTCGATAGCTTCCCGGAAATCGCCGCCATTGTAGGCTTGGTGGCCACGGGAAAACAAATCCTCGGCGTCTTCGGTATTCTGGTCGCGGGGCATCGGTTCGGGCAGTATTTCGGGTATTGGGATGTGGGTATCCAAAACAAATGATACCCGATGGGACAAATCGACGTTACCAACGAATTGTGTCCCCGTTCGATATCTTACCGAATGTCGACCGGACCCGATACACGACAAGCGTTTGGTCAGACCGGATGCCCTTAAATTGGGCGTTTGGTAACGTCTGGTGAACTCCTATCGCTCTTACCAAGCAACTGTATGCCACCGTTCCGCCGTCTCGATATTCCCGATCTGCTGTTTGAAGAGACAATCGAGCATGCCCGCAGTGAGTTGCCAAACGAGTGTTGTGGGCTACTTGCTGGCCGCATTGCGGATGGTATTGGCGTGGCAACAACGCGATTCTCCATTACGAACGATGAGGCCAGCCCCAGAGAATATCTAAGCAACCCGCGAGATATGCTTGGTGCGTTCCGGAAAATGCGAGAACTCGGATTGGAACTGCTGGCGATCTACCATTCGCACCCCACATCGGCACCCGTGCCCAGTCAGCGAGACATCGCGCAAAACACCTATGGCGAAAGCGTCATTCACCTGATTGTGAGCCTGACGGGTCCACAGCCCGAGGTTCGGGCCTGGTGGCTCACGGAGACGGGATATCGGGAAGCGGTGTGGGGCGTTTCTTGATTCGGCGAGCCAAGCGTGATTGAGCCGCGCACGAAGTAAGCGGATTCTTGACACTCAGGGCTCGCCAAGAACCCGCTTACTTCATGCGCGGCTCAAAAACTCAAGAACTCCAGTCGCTGACACTCCTGGCTCGCCAAGAGACTACCCCACCAACTCCCTGCCGGTTAGAATGCTCCCCACCTCTCGGAATACCATTTTTTCACATTCGGGGTTAGCTCCATGCTTCGCCGCGTGTTCGTGGTCATGGCAATGTTGTTCGGGTCCGTGTCGGTTGTGGCTGTTGCCCAACCACCCGCCCAGCCAATCGGGATTACGTTCCGGGTGAAGATTGACCCCAAACAGGTCGGGGCAAAGCCGGAATCGGGCCGCGTTCTCGTTGGTATCGCCAAGGCGAAGCAGCGGCCAGACTTCACCCGAACCGATCCGCCCGTTATGCCGATCCTGGGTGCCGATGCGGACCCCTTCACCGCGGACACGGTTATCGAGTTACACAATAACTCGCACACATTCCCACTCGTGAAGTTGCACGATCTCCCCTCTGGCGAATATTCGGTGCAAGCGATCTTCGCCACGAACCGCGATATCACCCTCCCGAATGCCCCCGGAAACCGCTACTGCACCCCAGTGACAGTGAACCTCGACCCGGTTGCCGGGACGGTCGTGAACCTCACGCTCGACAAGGCGTTCGAGGAGCCAGCACCCAAGGAGACCAAGACGGTCAAGTATCTCAAATTGCCTTCCAAGTTTCTCTCGGATTTCCACGGCCGGCCGATGGAGTATCGGGTCGGCGTGGTCTTGCCACCCAATTACGAGAACGAACCGGAGAAGAAATACGGGTTGATCGTGAACATAGGCGGGTTTGGCACCCGCTACACCTCGGCCGGCGGCATCCGTCCCGATCCCCGTTTCGTGCAGATTCTGCCCGATGGTGCCGGGCCGTTTGGCGATCCGTATCAGGTGAATTCCGCGAACAACGGACCATATGGGTCCGCGCTCACGCAGGAAGTGATTCCCTACATTGAGAGGACTTATCGCTGTCTGGGTACTCCCACGAGCCGGTTCACCACCGGGGGCAGCACAGGCGGATGGGTATCGTTGGCGCTGCAAGTCTTCTACCCGGATTTCTTCAATGGTTGCTGGTCGCAGTGTCCCGACCCAGTCACGTTCGAGCGGTTTGAACTCATCGACATCTACAAGGACACAAATGCCTACGTGAACCAATTCGGGTTCGATCGACCCTCGAAGCGGACGATCGATAGCGAGGTGATCTTCACCGTTCGCCACGAATGCCAGATCGAGAATGTCCTTGGCCGGGGTGGGCGGTGGGAACTGAGCGGTCGCGACTGGTGCTGCTGGAACGCGACCTACGGCCCACGGGGAAAAGATGGGCTGCCGGCCCCTCTGTGGGATGGCAAGACGGGAGCAATCGACAAGACAGTCCTCGACCACTGGAAGAAGTACGACTTGAAACTGGTTCTGGAGCAGCACTGGCAAGTGCTGGGCCCGAAACTAGCCGGTGGGAAGGTGAATGTGTGGGTAGGCGATGCGGATGACTACTTCCTAAACGTAGCCGTTCACCGACTCAAGGATGCTACTGCCAAGCTAACCAACCCGAAGTTCGATGGAACGATCCTGATCGAGATGCGAAAAAGGCACGAGTCCGGTGGGTGGACCAGGAAGGAGATTCTCGATGCGATGGCAGCGAGGGCGGGGCTGAAGTAGTCAGTCGCTGCGCTCCAGGAATCCAGGGGACGTGATGTGATCCCCTCCGAGTTATCTGAGTTCGTCTACAGTTAGTTCCCGGTCGATCTCTGCAAAGACATCCTCGACCGATCTTCCTTGCTCGCCTGCCTCCATCTGGGTGATCGATGCCCGGAGCAGGGCGAGTTCTTTCTCCCAGTCGAATCGTGCGAGTGGATGAGGGTACTCGAATTGCAAACCCATCTTCTTGTCTCCTGACTCGTCCAAAATGTCCTTGACCACCTTTCCCGCAACATCAGGAATCACGACTGTCACGCGATACGCACCAATTTCGATGAGCTGGTTCTCCACGCATTCTCAACCTGGGGTGCCGTTCTTTCCGTGAGTAACTCCCGGATAGAGGCCCTTTCGCTTCATGAGTCGTAGCAGCAATTGGTTGAGAACCTCGTACTCGGGCGATCGCAGAAATTCTTGCCGCTGTTCAATGTCTGGAAAGTAGTGGGCAATCAATCCGCTTTGAGGGTCGGACAGAGAGTTGGACAAACCGATCCACGAGTCAGCTTTTCGGGCGTTTTTTTTTGCCTCGGCGACGAGTTGTTTTGCGCGATCCTGGTTCATCGCCGTTGCTTCTCTTGACTGCTGTCCCCTACACCAATATGTCCTTGACCACCGTACCGGCCACATCGGTCAGCCGGAAGTCGCGGCCGTTGAAGCGATAGGTCAGCTTCTTGTGGTCGAGTCCGAGCAGATGCAGCACGGTTGCGTGGAAGTCGTTGATACTCACCCGATTTTCGGATGCCTTAAAGCCGATCTCGTCCGATGCCCCATAACTCACACCGCCCTTCACTCCTCCACCGGCCATCCAGTAGGTGATCGCATGCGGGTTGTGGTCCCGCCCACCGCTGCCCTTTTGAACGATGGGAAGTCGGCCAAATTCACCGCCCCAGATCACCAGCGTATCCTTGAGCAACCCCTTGCGATCGAGGTCGGTGAGCAATCCGGCAATCGGCTGGTCGGTTTCCAGCGCGAAGCCGCCGTGATTCTTGACGATGTTGTTGTGCCCATCCCAGCTCAGATCGTTATCCATGCCGCCCGAGTAAATCTGCACAAACCGCACGCCCCGCTCGATCAATCGACGAGCGGTGAGGCACTGCTTGGCGAAGTGAGTCGCCTTGGGGTTGTCGAGCCCGTAGAGCTTCTTGGTTTCTTCCGTTTCCTTGTTCAGATCGAGAGCCTCGGGGGCTGCCATCTGCATCCGATAGGCCAGCTCGAACGTCTCCATTCGTGCAGTCAGTTCGGCCTCGCCGGGCGCTTTTTCCAGCCCCTTCTTGTTCAACCTGGAGAGCAGATCGAGTTGTTCCCGCTGCCGATCTGATGAGAGGTCCGTGGGACGGGTCAGATTGTCGATGGGCTCGCCTTGCGGCTTGAAGGCGGTTCCCTGAAAGACGGTTGGCAGATAGCCCGCACCCCAGTTTTGCGAATGCCCCTTGGGCACTCCACGGCCAAGCGTATCGTACATCACGCAGAACGCCGGGAGGCTCTGCGACTCCGATCCAAGCCCATAGGTGACCCACGAACCCACACACGGATACCCCATGCGGGAAAAACCCGTGTTCATCTTGAACAGAGCCGGGGAATGGTTGTTTGAGTCGCTCCAGAGCGAGTGGATGAACGCCATCTTATCGACGTGTTTCGCCATGTGTGGGAACAGATCGGAAACCATCTTCCCGCACTGTCCGTGTTTCGCCCACTTGAAAGGCGATTTCATCAGCGGTCCAACCTGCCCGGTAAAGAAGCCAGTGTTCGGGTCGAATCCCTTCAACTCCTGCCCATCGCGCTTTTCCAGTTCGGGCTTGTAGTCCCAGGTATCGACATGTGAAGGGCCGCCATTCATGAACAGCCAGATCACGCGCTTGGCTTTGGCCGCGAAGTGTGGCGATTTGGGCGTGAGTGGGCCGACGGCTTTCGACTCGTCCGCTTGGAGCAGATCAGCCAGGGCAAGCATACCGAATCCACCGCCCGACCGGACCAGGAAGTCCCGGCGAGAGGCATACGCGGCGTTTGGTGATGCGAACAAGCGGGGAATGTGCAGCATTGGTGGGATCATTTCGCGGGGGGAGGATGACAATATCAGTGTACCCGCTCCGGGCCGCTTCGGGAACGCATTTTGAGCGAACGGATACCGCGCCATCGCTCCGTTCGCTCTTGTGACTTCCGTTCCGCGTTCCGCGCCCGTCAGAACAATCGCTTCACATCAAGGTAGATGACAAACACCATTAGCGAGAGGATCAGGAACAGGCCGGTGTACATGGCAAATGCGAACAGCCGCTCAGGAACCGGACGGCCCAGGATCTTCTCCAAAATCAGAAATACCATGTGACCGCCATCCAGCACTGGGATCGGCAGGAAGTTCACAACCGCCAGGTTCACCGAAATCATTCCCAGAAAGAGCAGGAACTGCCAGAAATCCTCACCGGCCAGTCGGTAGGATGCAGTGGCAATGGTCAACGGGCCGCTCATGGTTTTGGCGCTCACGCGGCCAAATATGATGGAGTACAAATTCATGTATACTTCTTTGATAAACCGAACCGTTCGCCGGGCACCCAGATGCGCCGCATCGCCTATGTCGGTGGCCCTCTGAACCCGGACGTCTTGCTGAAAAATGAGACCACGGTCCTCAACCGGCCACTGATGGTCTTCCCGGCCCTTGACGGTAACCTCGATGACTTCGTCGCCACGCTTCACTCTCAAGTCGATCTCGAACGGAGCGCTCCGCTGGAACGCGGCCTCAAGAAATGCCCACTGATGGGCCTTGACGTCGTCCCAATCCCCGGCCTTCACATTTTCGGCATCGTCCAGAGCCTTGAATCGGACAGCAGTTACGAGATCACCGGGGCGTAGCGACATCGGCTCGCCGCCGGGCGTCGTTTTGCTCTCCTCCAGGCCGAAGAATCGCGCGAGACGGTGGTACCACCCACTCGGAAGTTCACTGGGAGCTGTCTTGGCGTCGGCAGCCGGACCACCTGGGGCCACCTCCTCAACCAGCGCTTCGACCCAGTATGCCAGTCCCAACCCGGCAACTGGGACGGGGCTGTTCGGAAGAAGGATCGTCTCGCGGTCATTCTGATACGCGAAATCGTAATCCAGGCTCAGGTCTACTGGCTGGTTCTCCCGGTGCTCGACAGTACGGAGGACGACGAGTTTCACTTTCAGTGTGGGATTGACCGAGTTGCGCTCGGCCCACTTCCTCAGTTCAAGTGGAAGCAGAACGGGATCGAGTTTGCGCACGGTCACGTTCGGCTGGTCCTTCTCTTCGCCTGTGGTTAACCACGTTTCCTTGCCGTCGGGCTCGGGGAGTTTCACCATCTTGATCCGGTCGCCCGTTGTGGGTGGCGACCCATCGGAGCGAGCGATCACCCCACCCACCTGGGCTGGCCCTCCTTGTCGCAAGGCCACAATCTCACCCATCCGCATTCTCATCCCGAGATCGGCCCGGTATGCCGGTTGAACGATGCTTGCAGTTGGTTTTGCATCCGCCGGGGCATCCTTCCGAAGAACCTCGAACGTGATCGGCTGCCCGGCCAGTTTCGCCAGTCGGAGGTAGTAGTCATCGATATTCGGCCCGTGAGCGGGATCGCGCGTGTCGAGCTTCAGCGGAGTAACCGTGGCCGGATTGTTGGGATCGGTCATACCGACGATTTGGTCTCCGGGCTCGAATGGCGGATTGGCTTTCGAGGCCACGCTGCCCGGAACCGTCGGTTGGAACCCTATCTTCTTGATCGAGATGAGCGTGAGTCGGGCCTGAGCATTGATCCCAAGGGTCGGAAAGTAAGTGCCCTCCTCACGGAGTGGTTCGACATCCATCGAGAGCGGCTCTGCCACCCCGGGTCGCTCAATGCGCAGCTTAACCGTTTCCCCTTTTCGGGTACTCATCACGATCGGCCGCAAATCCTTGAACGATGGGTTGTTTCGATCGTCGATGCTGACGATTCGGTCGTCCGATCGCATGCCCGCCTTCCACGCCGCACCACCGGAGATTACTGACCCCGCGATTGCAGGCTCTTCCCGCACACCATGCAGATACGCCGCGATAAAACATCCCATCCCCAGGATGATGTTCATGACGACGCCAGCGGAGATAATGAGCATTCGCTGACCGACGGTTTTGTGACGGAAGCTCCGCGGATCTTCTTCGGCATCGTCTTCCCCGGCGTTATCGCCCTCGCCGACCATCGACACGTACCCACCCAGCGGAATGATGCCGACCATGTAAGTGGTTTCGCCCCACCTGTACGAACAGAAGGGAACGGATGGCCCGAACCCGATGCTGAACGTCTTGACGTGGACATCGCACCACTTCGCAGCCAGGAAATGGCCCAGTTCATGAATGAAAATGACGAGTCCGAGCCCGAGTACCACTTTCACGGTATCGATCGGTTCCGTGAATTTGCAGACGAGCGCAACCACAATGGCCGTGACGATCAGGGACACCAGGTTGTCCTTGAACCACGCCTTCAGCGCGGACACCTCGGCCGTGTGGCCCGATTGACCAGGTTCTCCGGTCGGATCGCCCGGTGGGTTCGTCGGCGGATTCATCGCGGGCTCGGGGCTGGGGTTCGCATTCGGGTCCAACGGGCTACCTCCTGCCTGGCCCACCGATCGAGGACGAGAAGCCCATCGAGGGTTGGCCGGGGATCGAAATCGTGAGCATCAAGAACCGCCCGGCAGCACCGGGCAATATCGAGGAACGGGAAATCCCCGTTCAGAAATCGAGCAACCGCTGCCTCATTCGCGGCGTTCAACACCGCGCCACAGGTACCGCCCTGGCGAGCCACCTCAAACCCGAGATCCAGAGCCGCGAAAGTCTCGCGGTCGGGTGGTTCAAAGTGAAGCGTGGAGAAAGTTCGCCAGTCGAGCCGCTTTGCGGGTCCACTCACTCGTTCGGGATAGGTCAGGGCGAGTTGGATCGGCAATCGCATATCTGGCGGCGATAGCTGAGCCAGAACCGATCCATCCACAAACTCCACGAATGAATGGATCATGGACTCCGGATGAACGATCACATCGATTTGCTCCGCGGAGAGTCCAAAAAGCCATCGGGCTTCGATCACCTCGAGTGCCTTGTTCATCAATGTGGCAGAATCGACTGTGATTTTCGGCCCCATCTGCCAGGTCGGGTGCTTCAACGCCTGCGCTGGCGTGACGTTCTCCAGTTCGGCGGAGGTCTTTCCCCGAAACGGCCCGCCACTGGCAGTCAATACAACACGGGCCACATCGCTTGCCGTGTGGCCCGTTAACGCCTGAAAGATCGCCGAGTGTTCGCTATCGACCGGGAGCAATCGCCCTCCCCGCTTTGCCGCCAGATCGGTGACCAGCGGACCACCGACAACGAGCGTTTCCTTGTTTGCCAGAGCAACCGTTTTCCCGGCTTCCAGCGCTGCCCAGGTTCCGTGGAGCCCGGCTGCGCCAACCACAGCCGATAGCACCACATCCACAGCCGGATCGGCGACCAGTCGGCACACCCCATCCGGTCCACAAAGTAATTCGGTCTCGCGTGGGAAGAACGCCCGGTCGGCCCGCTGGAACGCTTCGGGGTCCGTAAGAACCGCAAGGCGGGGCTTGAACGCCCGGCACTGATCGGCCAGTTGCTCCCATTTCGAGTGCGCAGCCAGTCCAACGAGTTCGAGTCGGTCGCTCAAATGGCGGACGACATCGAGCGTGCTGGTTCCAATCGACCCGGTGGACCCGAGAACGGCGACCCGGCGGGGTCGGGCGGAACTCGGGGGTGCGGAAGGCATTCGCAGCACACCGAATAGGCGGACAATCCGCCGCAGGCACGGGACACAAACCCGGGCACGGACACGGACGGTAACGGGAATTGTACGACTGGCGCGAAGGAAGGAACAAGGCGAAGGGGAGGGACTGGGCTGGCGGACGAAGGATGAAGGAAATCTTAGGTTGCGAAACGGGGCTTCTTTAAGATGAAGGTGTCGTAACTCGAAGCCGGGTTGCGGGGCTCTTCGAGCTACTTTGGGGCTCAAGTGTGGCGATTTGCCTACCTGAGCTGATACATCCCTCCTCTTCATTCATTGAACCGTGTCGGTTTATCGGCATCGATTAGAATATGAAGATTACGTGGAGATACAGTGAAATTCACGCTTGGGAGTTGTAGTCCTGTTCGTTCTCAGTTAAAAATGCCGCTTTGAGTGAGATAGTTGAACTGAATAGTACCTTTGTTTCCCGGGGCGATGAACCGGATACGTGATCCCGTTCGGTTGGCGCAAGGGAAAATCTCTCTGGCACAGTCGATCTGGGTCGCTGTGTTGCATGACTTGCGACACCCGCCGAAAACAATTGAAAATACGCCGAATTCAACCTACTGACAAAGCAGTATTAAACTGCTGCCACGAGGGCATTCAATGACCAGTGGCCAAACTCTCCCCACTTCGACGCAAAGACGTCTTCGGACGTTTTCGCCCGAAGATGCCAAGTCGTTTGTAGGCACCTCGCTACCCAACAGTGATGGAAACCCGCCTGCGGCACAGGTTCTTCAGACGGCCAACGAGTGGACTTGGACAACGCTCGAAATGCTCCTGGCAGGCGATCGCCTGCGGGCGTGTGCCAGTGAGGACGATTCGGGGTTTGCTGCCTGTTTGTGCGAGGCAGTTGATGCCTTGATTGGCCAGGTCGCGCCCGAGGAGTTTCATCGAGCAGATCCCGAGTGGCGCCAGATGTGCTGGCAGCAACTGCGAGCGGCCCGACAAGCTGGGTTGCTGCACATCGACCTTCCCAGCGTCCAGAAGTCTGCTGGACTGTTTGGTGAGCGAAACGATAGCCAAATTGTGGGGCAACTCGCGGACACCGTTGAGCGATCGGCGTGGTACTGCCTGCGCCCGCTCCTGGAAATGGAAGTCCGGCAGGGCGAACTGCTTTGTTTCGCGATACTCGCCTGGTTCTCCCAGAAGAGCCTTGGACTGGAACTGAAGGCTGGACTATCTCCGGATTTCGATGCCTGGAACGGTGCCCTTGGTTTGGTTGCCGAACTGTTGGAAGGCTACCCTGCTCAACTGGCGGCGGTGTTGCGCGATGCCTGTGGTCCGCTGCCAGGCGCCGCAATCCAGCCGGTTATAGACACGATGGCTGCCGCACTTCGCTTCCAGCGCGGGTTGGGCTGCATCCAGAATGGGGAGTACGAAAGGGCGCTTGTCGAGTTCAGCGCGGCGATTCAGCACAACCCCTCAATGGAGCACGCTTATGCCCAGCGCGGCGATGCTCACCGCATGCTCGGAGTTTACGACCGGGCACTCGCCGACTACACCGCCGCTCTGCGGATCAACCCGGTTAACTCCCACGTTCTGATCAATCGGGGTCAGACGTCCCAAATGCTCGGCAGACCCCAACAGGCCATCTCCGACTACGATGTGGTATTGCAACTCGACCCGAATAGCGTGGTGGCGCTTAACCACCGTGGTACGGCCCGGGCCGAACTGGGAGATCACGATCCGGCCATCGCCGATTTCACGCAGGCACTGACAATCGACCCGAATTACCCTTTCACCTATCAGAACCGGGCACGTGTGTACGCTGCCCGGGGTGATTTGGATGCGGCCATCGTCGACTACGGCCACGTCCTGCATCTGAACCCGATGTTTACCCTGGCTCACGTTCGCAGGGGCGACATCTATCGGCAGAAGGGCGAGCTGACCCAGGCCATCGCGGATTATACGGAAGCCTTGCGCCTGGATCCGATGCACCTGCATGCGTACGTCAATCGGGGCGCTGCTTACCAGGAACAAGGGCAGCCAAACCGCGCTCTATCGGACTTTGCGTCTGCCTTGAAACTGGACGGGGCCAACCCGCGGTTGTTCCTCAACCGTGGCATTGCCAACCGGGACAATGGCGACCTCAGCAAAGCTCTTTCGGACTTCGACGCCGCGCTGGGCCTCGATCCGGACAATCCTCAAATCTATTTCCATCGCGCCCTGGCCCGCCAGCAAATGGGGGATTCCGAGCTTGCCCTCGCCGACCTGGACGAGGCCATCCGCCGGAAGCCCGATGCTGCCGACGCCTACTTCCACCGGGGGACGCTGCGCGTCGTCCGGCGGGAAACTGACTCGGCCATCTCCGATCTGAGCGAGGCCATCCGGCTCGAGCCGTCAAATCCACACGCTTACCTGAGCCGGGCACAGGCCCATTGGTACAACACCGAACTCGACAGAGTTATCGACGATTGCAGCCGGGCAATCGACCTGGATGCCGCCCTGAGTCGTGCCTACATGACGCGGGGAACAGCTTACTACCGCCAGGGCGAGAACGCGCGTGCCCTTGCTGACTTTGAACGCGTCCTCAAGCTCAACCCGACGGACGCCGAAGCGATGGTCAACCAGGGGGCTGTCCACGCTCGGATGGGGCACCACGATGCCGCTGTTGCCGGACTCACGCAGGCTCTGCAAATCACACCGAAAAATGCACGAGCGCTGGCCGCACGGGCCAACAGCTATCGTGCCCAGGAGCAACACGAGGCCGCCCTCGCGGACTATGCGCAGGCATTCCAACAGGATCTGAGGTATACCGTCGCCTTTTGCAACCAGCGCGCCTTCCTGAACATGAAGATGGGCGACCTCGACATGGCCCTGGCGGATTGTGCCTTGACCTTGCTTGTGGAACCGGGAAACCGCAAGGCTCTCCGGCTTCGCGAACAGCTTCTCAATTCGACTGCCTTTGAAGTCGTCGATGACGCCACAACGCAACCGCCCTCCGGCCGGACCGAGACAAAACTGACGCCGCTGCCTGTCGTTCCCAAAAAGCCCGTTCCAAGAATGCCACCGAAGATGGCGTCAGCCGCAGCGTTCAAAGCCACCGAGGTGCCGGTGGCAGCGCATACCGACCCGGAACTTGTCATCGGGGGAACGGTCGACCGGCTCGAAACAATACCCAAGTCTTTCGTTCTCAAAAAGCCATCAAGGATGGTTTCAGCTTCGGGGCTCAAAGCCACTGAGGTGCCGGCGGCGGCGGCGCATACCGACCCGGAACTTGTCGTCGGGGGAACGGCCGAACAGACGACGGATGAGGAGGAAGGTCCGAACGGGACTGCGGACGCCGACGCCGCGGTCGGCCTCTTCGCTGCCGAAAGGGAATCTGCCGCGCGGGGTTTCGCAGGAGATTCTGAACTCGTTGTGAAAGAATCGGATACCGCGGAATACGAAAAAGAACAACAGTTGCTGAACGAAAAGCTCAAACGCGAAAAAGCCGCTCAGCAGGCCCGTCTGGAACAGAAACGCCTGGAAGAGGAAGAGGAAATCCGCAGACTGCGCGAAGAGCAGGAAGCGAAGCGACGGAGTCGCAGAAAAGCCAATGCCGATGGAGACGAGGAAGGTACCTCGCAGTGGCTTCGACGCGCGGCTGCAGTCGCCGCGGTACTCGTCCTCGGTTACCTGATCGGACCAATGGTTTGGTCCTATGCGATGAGCCCCTCGTATCCCCAAAACGACAAGGACGATGTTGAGGCGGAGGTGAAGGTCACTGCGGCTCAGCTATGCAAACGCTTTCACGAAGATGCCGCCTCAGCGCAGACAGAATTCGGCGAGCGGGTCATTGAGGTCAGCGGCATCGTCAAAGACATTCGGAAGGACGCCCAGGACAACACCTTGATCGTGCTCATGGATGACCGCAAAGAAGGCAGGATTGAGTGCAAGATGCCCCCACCAAAAAGCGTATCCCAGGGTTCGCTGCTGTCCAAGCTCGACACACTGGGGACTGTCACGCTCAAAGGCAAGTGTACGGGCCAGGAAGGTAAGATCGTCCACCTGGACGACGTTCATCTGGTCCAAGTGCGAACTCGTTAGTAACGAGCCAGACGCTCGCGGCCGGTGCCGCGAGTGTGAGGACCGCGGGCTACGCGGTTTTGTTTTCCTGTTCCATTGGTACTTCACAAGGGGTCGAGATGCAGATGCAACGAGGTAGCGGCAACCGGACTGGCTTCACGCTGGTCGAGTTGCTGGTGGTCATCGCAATCATCGCGATACTGGTGGCGCTTTTGCTGCCCGCCGTCCAGAAAGCGCGGGAGGCCGCTCAGCGTGCATCCTGCACAAACAACTGCAAACAACTGGCATTGGGTTGCTTGAATTTCGAGTCGGCGAACAGAATGTTCCCGGTCGGCGACTATCGCAACAGCGGCGCTCCGGACCAAAACCTGGGCTATGCCAGTATCTGCTGGCGGTCTATGATCCTGTCCTACATTGAGGCGGCATCCGCTTCAGCCGCTTACAACACCGGTGCCGACTGGTGTTCCGACCAGAATCTCCCGGCCATCGGCTTTCAGGTGAAAACCTTCCTGTGCCCTTCGACACCGTTTTATCCGAACCGAACCGACAGTTCCGGTATGGAGGGTCCGGCTTTTGGTTATGGAGTCTCGACGTTCGCTCTCACGGGTGTAGTTCCCGGCGGGGCTACTGCGGCGGCTGGTCCCCCAGGCTATTGCACCGACTACTTCGCAATCAATTCGGTCAACGACAACGTGGTCAATAGCTGGCCACAGTATTTCTCTCCCGCACTTGCTGCTTATGCGGCTGCGAATGTCGGCAACAGCTCTCTGGATTTCTACCTGCCAGCAACAGGCGTTCTCACCCGCGGCGGCAATGGACAGACCAAAATGTCCGACATCACCGACGGCACCTCGCACACACTGTTGTTCACCGAGTCCGCGGGCCGGCCCAATCAATATGGCATGGGTTATCAGCTCTGGGGCACGTTGAACCCTGCGGAAGGACGCTGGGCCGACCCCAATGGCGAGATGAAGATCAAGGGGTCCAATCCGAACACTGTCGGAACCCCACAGACCACTCCGCCTGGACTGCACGACAAAGTCAACCTGGCCGCCGACACCTGCTCGATGAACTGCAATAACACCAACGAGCCCTATAGTTTCCACTCTACGGGTTGCAACTTCGCCTTTGCCGATGGGTCCGTGCATTACTTGTCGGTGAACACGCCCGTTTGGCTCCTTGGCCAAATTGCCACGAAGGCCGGCAGCGAACCATTCCAGGATGGCAACATTCCATGATCGCGTTCCAAGCAGCCTGATGCTGTTTGATTCCTACATGCCAGCGAACGGGAGGAAGGATCCTCCCGTTCGGCGGCATTTTCTTTTTCACGTACTTCGAGTAGAGGCATTAGTCGCAAGAGTGCAGTATCAATAGGATAAAATCCAACCCCGTTCATTGTGTCAAACCCCACTTATTCTTCGCTGCTTTCCTCTGTGCTTTTTTGCGGCCATTCCTCTTTCTTCTAGCAGCACTCCCGATGCCACAGTCTCGATCGGTGGAGGGGCCAAGGTGACCAAGTACCGAATCTACCTCCTGCTGACACTTGTGCTTGGCAGTGGTGCCTACTGGCTTTACGTTCACTTGAGCGAACCCGAGCCGGAGGCCTTTCGCAACGCACTCATCTGCCAGGTCTGCGGTAAGCAATTGCCGCGAGTAGATGCGCCGTGTGAGTGGTGCCAGGCCAAGAAAACCCGCGAGGAACTTGAAGCGAAGGGCAAGGGAGACATTGCCAAGCCAAGCTCTACTAACGCGGGCAAGGTGATCGTTGGCGTCAGCGCTTCGAGTCTTCTGCTTGCGGTGGCGTTCTGGCCGCGGCTCCGGAACCTCATCCGCCGAATGGAAGGGCAGCAAGACGAGTTCCTGAATTTTCGCTGTGCGAGGTGTGGGCGAAAACTCCGCTATCTCGCTTCGAGCGCTGGCCAGCCAGGGCAGTGCCCTAGATGCAAACAGAATTGCACGTTCCCTTTAGCCGACTGATCTGCCGAGGTATGATCCGCGTGGTTTGGAATGAGACATGGGTATTTGGTTTAACAGTTCACATTGCTCGGCTCTGTCCGCGTGTGGACAGACTGTCAGCAGTTCGGGCGCGTGAGTTGATAGGGTCAGCAGAGTTTGTCAGCGTTGTCTGGGGTGTCAGTAATCTCACAAGATTGCGATGATGTGTTTTGGCACTTTGACAAGGCATTTTTTATCCCAATCACAGATTCAAACACCAGTCGCTGCCACAAATCGTCATGTGTCAAAGCCCCTCGTGACAAGACCAGTGATCGTAATAATCACTTCAATCATAAACGAACTTATGCTTTGTGCAGGCGGACCGATCCCCAGCGGTCTCCCTTTTCTGACCCCTCGGTGACATCTTCCGAATAGCCAACCGTGACGTGCAGGTCTGGATGAATGATTCATTGCGCGACGCAACCGCCGTCTTTGCGATGTCTCGGATTGCGTGAAGTTGGAATACGGCACGACTTCAGCTCGCCCAGCTTCCGCTACGAACAGTTGTGAAGAACAACTCTCCTGAACACTGATTTACCCTACTTCTTGGGCTTGATTTTACACACATTCAGCACAACATCGGTGTTTGGCTTCGCGCGGGAACCTCCCTCGCCCTGGATCGTCACCTGATCCCCAACCTTGACCCCATCCATGAAGTCTTTCACTGGGAACAGACAGACGATGCCAGCTTCGCTGGATGGAGTTTCCAGAACCACTGCCAGTTGCCTGTCGTCGCTAATCTTCCGGACCTGCCCACTCACCTCGACAAAGGTTTCGTTATACTTTCTGCTCGCTCCGGCATTATCCTTCGCGTATTCGTCCCACAATTGTTCCGCGCTGAAGATGCAATCCGGGGCCACCGGATAACTCAAATCCTTCGCCCTGGCCGAGATGTCGGAAGGGGATGGTTCAAAAATCGCATCGAACCCGAGATACAGAAGATACAAAAGCGTGATCGCTCCCAGCGGGATGAGGGTCCGTTTGCCCCACTTGCTGTTGATGAGCCTTTTGAAGCGCCCCTGCTCATCGTCATCGTCATCGTCCCATCGACGCCGGGTGGGGATTGGTTTTGGCGGCGTTACTTTGGCTGGCGGAGGGGGGGGTGCCGGTGGTGCGACAGCTTTTTCGGGAGCCCTTTTGACTTCGGGTGGCGGTTCTGGTTTGCTGGGCTTCTTGGCAACGGGTGGCTCAAAATCGAAATCCGGGTTCGATTCCTCGACTGTCTTCCTGGCGCGCGGAGGTTTATCCGGAGTTGCCTTTGAATGTGGGGTTCGTGTTCCTGGCTTTCTTGCCTTGCTGGGTTTCTGAGGAACCGCTGGAGATTTCATCCGGGTTTTGGTCGACCGGCGCGGCGAACGAGCGAGGGGTTCGTTACTCAATTTCACATCGGTAAGAGTCTCCGACCCCTCTTCCTCGTCCAGATTCAATTCCACATCTGGCTTTTGCTGTTCCACTTCGGGCTGTTCTTCAAACCCTACTTCCAAATCGAACTCGGTACTGTCTTCAGTGGGCATATCCGTCACAAGATCGATATCCTGCTCCGGCTCCAGGACAATCCCAACCGCGGCGGTGCGTGAAGGCATGACCCGCGGTTTTGGAGCAGCAGAAAGCGCCAGAGCCGGACTCACCTGGCTCGGTTGAATCGACGACCGCCAGGTTTGGGGACGCTTGGTTCCCCCTGGCAATCCGAGAGTCCGTTCGGCATCAATCTGTCGTGCCAGGTCTTGCTCGTCGGAATCGGCCTCGGCTGAGCCGTGGGCATCGCGAAGTTGGCTCACCAGATCTTTTCCGCGGATGGCCGACTTGTTGGTCGGGTCGAGCTGGAGCGCAACGATGAAGTCCGCGATGGCTCCATTGAACTCCCCCATCGCGCCCCGCAGGATACCGAGTTGGACCACGTATTCTGCTGCGTATTTGGGATCCTGGTGGACAGCACTCGTTAGGTCCGTCAGCGCTTCCCGGTGCTTGGCCAGTGACCGATACACGCCAGCCCGGTCGGCCATTGCCTCGGTGAAGCTTGGGTTCAGTTTGAGAGCGGTCGTGAAATCCGTGACGGCCGCTTCGGCTCGTCCCCGGCGGAATTCGAGTTTGCCGCGGAGGTGGTACACGATGGGATCGGTTGGTGCCCGGTTAATGAGTTGAGCCAGATCGGCGTAGGCTTCCTCGGCACGACCCATGCGCAAATACAACTCGGCACGCAGCCGGCGCGGAAGTATTGCGGCCGAATCGAGGCCAATCGCCCGCGAAACATCTTCCAGAGCTTCCTCGTAGTTATCGAGACGGTGGCGGCACCGGGCTCTCTGGTAGTAAGCATCCATCGCTTCCGGAGAAAAGCCGATGGCTCGGTCGAGGTATGGGAGCGCCATCCCATAATCGCCTCGCGTGATGTACACGAGAGCCTGGCCGTGATACCCGGCACCCTCCTCGGGTGTCTTCCGGGCCACCTCAACGTAGTCCGACATCGCCAGATCGAGTTGATTCAGCCGGAGCCTCGCTTCTCCCCGCGAGCGCAGCCAGGGAATGTTTTCCGGGGCTGTATTGAGCGCAGTAGTCAGATCCTGCTCGGCCTGTTCCAGTCGTCCGGTGGTCAGGCAGGCGAGACCCCGTCGAGCCCACCATTCGGGATTACTCGGAACCAGCCGAATGGCCTCATCGAAATCGGCCAGGCTCGTCGATGAGTCTTGCCGAATTTGGGCATCGCCACGGGCAGCGAAGAGACCGGGATTCAGTGGGTCCAGACGCAACGCTTCGGTCAGATCGGCAATGGCCCGGTCGTGCTGGTTGAGTCGCGAGTGGGCGTCGGCCCTCCTGGCCAGCGCCAGCCAGAGGAACGGATTGAGTTGGATGGCGCGCGTCAGATCCACGATCGCGCTGACCGGACTCGCCGTTTCGAGTTCGGCAGTCCCGCGCTCCAGGTAGGCAAAGGCATTCCCGGGGCTGAGTTCGATGGTGCGCGTAAAGTCGGCGATTGCGGAGGGATATTCTCCGAGCCGGGCGAGCGCTTGTCCTCGGCTCAGGTAGGCGGTGGGATTGGGGTTTTCCGCGAGCGAAATGGCGACCGTGAAATCCGTCACGGCAAGGCGGTGGACACCTGCAAGGGCATACAGTTGGCCGCGGTTGAGAAGAACGGCCTCATTCTCCGGAATCATTTGGAGACAGGCGGTGTAGTCGGCAATCGCGGTTTCGGATCGGCCGAGAATCCGCCAGACATCGCCCCGGCGAGCGAACGCCTCGCCCCGGGTTGGGTTGAGTTGGATGCTGTAGGTGAACTCAGTTGCAGCCCGCTCGTATTCGCCCCGGCGGAGTGACTCTTCCCCACTGTGGAAATGCTGCTCGGCGGCTCGATCGGTCGAGGAGGATTCCCACCGTTCGCGGGTGGGTGGACTCAACACACCACGTTCGTGGGTCATGAGCAGATCCCAGACAGAGGTCGATGGAGAAATTATCAAATGACAGGATACCGAAGAGACGTACATTCGGATATCTTTAGTTTGTGAATAATGGGCGAAGATAATACATAAAGAAGTGATGAAGAATCAGAGTGTAACAGAAGTTGAAAGTGAGAATTATTGATGCGGTATAAATGTGCACAATCTATGGGCACTGTCTGGATTGCATTTCTTATTGAATTACAAGCGCAACTACCTATCCTGAAAGGGATTCTTCTCAATTTGATAATCTGGGATAAGCTTCATCTACTATTCATGCTAATTAGCTTGAAGTGGGCATGAGGAAATCCTTATAACTTCCCCCATAACCTAGACTGTTACCCCACTCGCTCGCACGGCCCGCTTGCTAGGCAGGCTAGGTTAGGAAATTTAAAGGAGTGCTTCGTGATCCGTATTCTCGGTACTCACCGTGGTCGGAAGGGGTTCACCCTGATCGAGTTGCTGGTAGTGATCGCCATCATTGCGATTCTGATTGCTCTTCTTCTCCCGGCGATCCAGAAAGCCCGTGAAGCCGCTGCACGCACGCAGTGCGCTAACAACATGTCACAGATTGGCAAGGCACTTCACACGTACAACGATGGAAACCGCTGCTTCCCCTGCTCCGGTGAAGCTCTGAACAGCACCGGGCAAGGGACGGGGTTCTATATGCACTCCGCATATACCCACTTGCTGCCTTACCTGGAAAACAGCGATATTTACAACCAGATCAATATCAACTACGCCTACAACGACCCCGCTGCTCCGGCCGCTCACCAGGCCGCCTTCAAGACAGGTATTGCCTCATTCCTCTGTCCGACCAATCCTCTGCGACCGAAGCAGGGCGTTGACTCAGTGGGTTACGGTTACGTCGATTACATGATCGTGAACTACACCAACTTGTGGGATCCCACCGTGGTTGGTTCAGCGAACGATGGTGGCGGTGTGGCGACCAAGACGAATGTCATCGGCAACGGGATCGGCTATGTTAGCACTCCTGGAACCCTGGGCAACAGTGGAGCTGGTGCGGTGACAACCTACTCGGGTCGGTGGCCTGGTGCTCTGGCAGCAAAATTCGTCGATGCCACCTGGGGAACTGTTATTCAATACCCCACCCAGGGCGCGGGTGCTCCGACTTTCCTCCAGCCTCCTCCCGTAGGGGGATCGGGAGCCCTGATCGTCGATGGCTCGACCAACGCCATAACGGGTGGTATGTGGAAGAGCGGCAAATACGGACCCAATCCGGGTGAAATTACCGATGGCCTTGCCAACACCCTCTGCATGACCGAAGACGTTGGCCGGAACGAAACTGTCGGTACCTACCGCTATGCCGACCCGTTCGGAGCTCCCGCCTACAACGGCGGCAACCGGGCTGCATGGAGGTGGGCCGAACCCGATAACGCCAATGGCGTTTCTGGTCCTCCCAACGGCGTCGTCGGCGATCCCATCCTGGGCCGGATCATCAATAACAACCCGTTCCCGGTCGGCGGCCCAACCGGTTGTCCTTGGACAACGACCAACTGTGGCCCGAACGATGAGCCGTTCAGTTTCCACAACCGCGGATGCAACGTCCTCTTCATGGATGCGCACGTGGTCTTCATGCGCGATGATATCGATCAGGGCACCTTCAAGCGACTGCTTACCCCGATCGAAGGAACCCCGAGCGGGTACGTCGATAACTGATCGAGTCGGTTCGTAAGACAGATGGAGAATGTGTCGCCCACCCGCTCAACCGGTCTCTTGACCGCGTTGAGCGAGTTCATTGAGTGGAGCGTAACCGGTCTTGATTGCGTGAGTTCTTTCAAGATGTGAGGCGGTGAGGGTTTTATCTTCAATGGTCCGGGACAGTGGTGGTATTGGTGGGCCTCGACGTGCTGCGCACGGCTCGACCCACCCTACGAATACAGAGCAAACGAATCACACGACCTTCTTGTAGGGTGGGT
>DASZJS010000367.1:0-4514 GCA_035947935.1 Gemmata sp.
AAAACCTCAAACTCGTCACAGTTCTCACCAGGGAGACACTTGAACCGGTATCGCCATCGCCGCGGTTGGTGGAACCGATTGCTGTTGTGGGGATGGCTGCCCATTTCGGCCCGTGGGATGATCTGCGGAAATTCCAGGAATACGTTCTCGGAGGTGTTGCTCAACCGACCCCGAAAGTCAACGGCTGGGGACTTACCAATGAGCCATGTCCACCCGGTTATTTCATCGAAGAGTTGAGGCTGCCGGTTGATCGCTTCCGCATTCCACCGAAGGAACTGGAGGAAACGCTTCCTCAGCAGTTGTTGATGCTTCAGGTTGCCGCAGCTGCTTTGGATGATGCGGCTAATGAACATTCGCCCTCACCCCCCAACCCCCTCTCCCCAGGGGAGAGGGGGAGAAAATCAAAGCCCCCTCTCCCCCGGGGAGAGGGGGTTGGAGGTGAGGGCGAACGGAGCGATCGACCCACCTCGGGCACGTTCATCGGGCTTGGGCTCGACCCGAACACGATGAATTTTCATCTGCGCTGGAGTTGCCTGGCGAACAATCAGGATCAACCTGACCTTCCTATCGCTCCTCTGACCGCAAATCGGACGATGGGGGCGTTGGGGAGTATTGCTGCGAGTCGTATTGCGCGGGCGTTTCATTTCGGTGGGCCAAGTCACACGGTTTGCAGCGAGGAAGGGTCCGCAGCCCGTGCCCTCGAACTCGGAGTCCGGGCATTGCAAACTGGAGAACTCGATCGCGCGCTGGTCGGTGCGGTTGATCTGGCTTCAGACCCACGCTCCGTCCTGCCCGGGATGGTGGAACAGCCCGGTGAAGGTGCCGCAGCGTTCGTTCTCAAACGGTTGTCGGATGCCATACAGGATGGAGATCGGATTTACGCGGTAATTCGGGGGATTGGGGTGGCACGAGATGAGCAAACCGCCATTGCCCGGGCTGTCACCGATGCCGGAGGAGCATTCGATAACACCGTTCGGTTCACTGCGCGGAACGATGTTGGGGATACGGGAGCCGCATCCGCTGCGGCATCGCTGGCGAAGGCATGCGTCTCACTGTGGCAGGAGATTCTGCCGGGAAGTGTTGCGAATGGCTCTCCTGGGAATCCTCGTTACTGGTTGCACGATCGAGCAAACGGTCCCCGACGAGCTACGGTAACCGCGACCGGTGCCGATGGGTCGCACTTTGCCATCCTGCTCGAAGAACATGCAAAGAATGCTGAACTGACATCATCCCCCGAGCGATTCCAACCGCTCGGCGCGAGAACGGAAGCGGTGTTCGTGGTGGGTGGCGATACTCCGGCGGAGTTGCTGACAGGGTTGGAGAAACTGAAAGGCTTCGCGACGGAGCGTGCATCGCGGAACATCGAAGCGATTGCTCGCGGATGGTTCCGGGAGTCACCTCCCATCCCAAGCCAACAACTGGCTGTGTCGATGGTGGCCCGGTCGGTGGATGAACTGGTCGAACGTATCGCATTCGCCGTAGAAAACCTGCGGACGAACCCAACCACTCCTTTCCCGACCACCACGAAACCCACGCTCCGGGATCGCGTGTTCTTTGCCCCCAACCGACTCGGCCCGAAGGCCAAGGTTGCGTTTGTCTTTCCCGGTTCGGGAAACCAGTTCGATGGCATGGGCCGCGATCTCTCAGCACAGTGGCCAGAGGTTCTTCATCGGCAGCAAAGTGAGAGCGAATTGCTCCGAAGTCAATTCTCGCCCGATCTGTTCTGGGATGGGCAGGCGGATGCTGCCTCACCCCGCGACCTCATGTTTGGGCAGGTGACGGTCGGTTCGCTCGTCGGCGATGTTGCCGTGTCGCTTGGGGTGCGATGCGATGCTATGATCGGATTGAGCTTGGGCGAATCGGCAGGTCTGTTTGGAGTCCGTGCCTGGCAAAATCGCGATGAGATGTTCCGCCGGATGCAGGTGTCCACGCTATTCGTTTCCGATCTCGCACCACCCTACAATGCCGCCCGAATGCACTGGGGCAGCCCCGCCAGCGCATCCATCGACTGGGTGATTGGAGTGATCGCCGCGGTGGTCGATGACATTACCGCCGCTCTGCGGCCGGGGCTTCACGCTTACCTTTTGATCGTGAATACCCCAAGCGAATGTGTGATCGGTGGCGAACGAACCGATGTCGAGAAGCTGGCCGTGGCCATTGGCAAGCCCGTGACACTTCTCACGGGTGTGACGATCGCTCATTGCGAGGTTGGGCGACCAGTCGAAGTTCCATATCGGGAACTGCATACCCTGCCGGTTACCCCACCCAAGGGAGTCACGGTGTATAGCGGGGCTTGGGGTAAGAGTTACAAGCCATCCGAGAAGATCTGCGCGGAATCCATTCTCGCTGGGCTTCTGGGCACAATTGATGTACCGGCAGTTGTGGAGGCAGCATACCGGGATGGCGTTCGGGTGTTTATCGAAGTCGGTCCAGGCAATTCGTGCGTGCGAATGATCGATGCGATTTTGATGGATCGCATTCATCTGGCCCGAGCCGCCCATGCTGGCAGGCAGGATGCCACTTCGCAAATCCTGCGGTTGGTGGCCCACCTTGCCGCCGAGCGAGTTTCGGTTGATCTCGCTGCGCTGTATGGCCGGGAATCCGCCTGTGTGGGACACCGAGAGCCAGCGGTCAAATCAGCGAAGGACGTGGTCATCCCAGTTGGTCTGCGGCTCATTGCGGAAGTGGCGCATGTTCCGCGTGCAGTGACCTCTGCATTGAGCGAGGCTTTGAAAGGCAATCCCTCACCCAGTTCACTTCGTGAACCACCCTCTCCCGCAAGGGGAGAGGGCATTTTATCTTCGCTCTCTCCCCTTGCGGGAGAGGGTCGCCTGCACAACAGGCGGGGTGAGGGGTGGGGTTCGGCTACTAACGATATAGACACACACGCTGCGTCCTCATTTGCCCCTGCCATCACACAGACCATCGAATCGGCCACTAATGTGCAAATCCTTTCCATGCAGGCTCACGAGGCGTTCCTGCGGCTGAATCAGCGGTTCACGGAATCGGCTGCGGGACTGTTACGGTTTCAGACTGCATTGCTGGAACAGTGGGCGAAGGGTGGTGGTTTGGGTGAACTTGGCGCATTGTTAAGCAAACAGGAGATGTTGCCGACTTCTGACTCCATTCCCCGCGCCCTCACCTACGAGCAATGTTGTGCGTTTGCCGCGGGCAAGATCGCGGAAGCTCTCGGATCAAAGTTTGCCGAGATCGACACGTTCCCGACCCGCGTTCGACTCCCCGATGGGCCACTCCAGCTCGTGGATCGCATCACGCTGATTGAAGGCGAGCCACTCTCGATGACTAGTGGTCGAGTGGTCACCGAACACACCGTCCGACCCGATCGCTGGTATCTCGATTCCGGCCGGATTCCGACCGCAATTGCGGTCGAGTCCGGACAGGCCGACCTGTTCCTGTCGGGATTCCTCGGAATCGATCTGCAAACCCGCGGGCTGGCCGTCTATCGGTTGCTCGATGCGGTGGTAGCGTTTCACCGTGGGTTGCCGCGGGTTGGTGAGACCATCATTTACGACATTCACATCGATGAGTTTGTGAAACAGGGCGACTCCTGGCTGTTCCGTTTCTGGTTCGATGGAACCGTGAATGGCGAACCACTCATCACCATGCGGAACGGGGTTGCCGGGTTCTTCACTTCTGATGCTCTCGCGGCCGGGAAAGGGATCGTGCAAACAGCCCTCGACCGGAAAGTCATGCCGGGAAAGCGTCCCGCCGACTGGCACGATCTCGTGCCACAGCGGGAATGCGAACTGACGATGGAACAGGTGGATGCTCTGCGTCGAGGTGAACTTGTCGCTGCATTCGGCTCCGATTTCAAGCAACTGTCCCTCAAGAGACCATTGACCATTCCCGGCGGAATGCTTCACTTGGTCGATCGGGTACCACGAATCGACCCTGCCGGTGGGCGATTCGGGCTTGGGTTCGTGCGAGCCGAATTCGACATCCATCCGGACGACTGGTTCCTGACATGCCATTTCGTCGATGATATGGTCATGCCCGGTACGCTCATGTACGAGTGCTGCTTGCACACTCTGCGCATCCTGCTGATGCGAATGGGGTGGGTCGGGGAGGCAAGCGAGGTTGTCTGCGAACCGCTGCCCGGCATCAACAGCCGACTCAAATGCCGCGGACAGGTGATCGCCAGTACCAGAACAGTAACTTATGAGGTGACGGTGAAAGAACTGGGCTACCGTCCTGAGCCGTATTGCCTGGCGGATGCCCTGATGTATGCCGATGGCAAACCCATCGTGGAGATCACCAACATGAGCCTGCGGATGAGCGGGCTGGACCGCGAGAAGCTGACAAACATCTGGGCGAAGCCGACCCTTGCAGTCAAACCTGCGATCTATGACTCCACCTCGATCTTGGCGTATTCCAACGGAAACCCCTCCGAGGCATTCGGAACGCCATACGAGATCTTCGACCACGATCGCGTGATCGCCCGTCTGCCCGGGCCGCCGTTTCAGTTCCTCGACCGAATCTCTGCCGTTACCGGC
>DASZJS010000368.1:0-3825 GCA_035947935.1 Gemmata sp.
CATGATCCTGTTCGGGTTCATCGCGGTGCTGGAAGACTGCGGATACATGGCCCGCGCAGCGTTCTTGATGGATCGGTTGATGAGCCGGTGCGGGTTAAGCGGCAAGTCGTTCATTCCGTTATTGTCGAGTGTGGCCTGCGCGGTTCCCGGAATCATGGCCACACGCGTGATTGAGAATCGCCGCGATCGGCTGGCAACGATCATGGTTGCACCACTGATGAGTTGCTCCGCTCGGTTGCCGGTCTATGTCCTCCTGATTGGCGCGTTCCTGAAGGAAGGCTATTCATCGTGGGTGCCGGGGTTCGTCCTGTTCGGACTCTACATGATCGGCTTCACGGTCGCCCCACTGGTTGCACTTCTTCTGAAGCGAACGCTCCTGAAGGGTGCCACGCCGGTGTTCGTCATGGAGCTTCCCGCGTATCGACGCCCGGCCATTCGTTCGGTATTGCGGCGAATGAGTGAAGCGGGGTGGGCCTTTGTGGTCCGAGCCGGAACCATCATCCTCGCGGCAATGATTCTCGTCTGGGCGCTGCTTTACTTTCCTCACACAGATGCCGCCGGAACGCCGTATTACGAGCGAATCGACAAGGCCGATAAGGAAGCGAAGGAGGCCAGCGAGAAGATCAAGGGACTCAAGGAGAATGGACAGGAAGTGCCGGAGGAACTGGAGACAGCCACGGCTGAACCCGACAGGCTCAATGGCGAGTGGAAGCGAAACAGTTTGCTCGGCCGCGCAGGTTTGTTTCTGGAACCGGCATTCCGACCGCTCGGGTGGGACTGGAAGATCGGGATGGCGGCTCTGGCAAGTTTCCCGGCCCGCGAGGTGATTGTCGGGACGCTTGGGCTGATTTACGATGTGGGTGATGTGGATTCCAAGGCGATTGGCGATGACGGGGCCGATGAGGAGGCGAAGGAGAAGGCCGCGGGGTTGACGAAGGCAGTGAAAGACGACTGGTCGAAAGATCCGGTGCGCGGGAAATACGGTGTCGCGGTGGCGATGTCGCTGATGGTTTTCTTTGCTCTCTGCTGCCAGTGCGCTTCGACGCTGGCAGTGATTCGCCGCGAGACAAAGAGTTGGCTGTGGCCCGCGTTCACGTTCACGTATATGACGGTGCTGGCGTATCTCGGCGCTCTGCTGACGTTCCAGTTAGGGGCGATCATTACCGATGCGGTGGGGTGAATGGAAGAAGGGGCAAGTAATCGGGGCAAGGGGCAAGAAGATAAGAGGGATTTCTGACTTGCCCCTTATCAAGTGGGTGAATTATGACCACAGCAATTCAATTGGCAATTGTGGGTGCGCTGATCGCCGCAGCGATGGTCTACATCGTGCGGTCGGCGTGGAAGACATGGTTTGGGAAATCGTCGAAGGGCTGTGGCGCGGGCTGTGGAAAGTGCGCGGTAGCTCCCGAAGCGAAACCCGAAGGACGATTCCCACTCCCGCAGTTGTGACGCAGCGATCGTATGCACTGCGTGCTCACCTCTCTTCGGATCAGGTAGCGGAAGTCACCAGACTTCCGGCGGAACTCTGGTAAGTTCCACTACGAGTCTGTTGCATGAACTTTCTCTATCCAAAGTTCCCGGCCAAGCAGTCATCGGCCATGGTTCGGATTACTTTGTTCGGGGCAGTTGTCGCAGGCCTTTATGGGTCGTTGCACGACCAGATTAGCTATTCGATCTCGCCGGAGTATTTCACCAAGCTGAAGTTCCACCAGTTCTCCTACGCCGATTTCGGATGGCCTCCCCGGGTCTTTGCGACCGAGATTGGTTTTCTCGCCACCTGGTGGGTTGGCTTGCTTGCCGGGTGGTTCCTCGCGAGAGCAGGTCTGGCCGAGGTGTCGATACCCGCACAGAGAACATGCGTCGTCAAAGCGTTTGCGATTGTCTTGACCTTGACTCCGCTCTTCGGCTTCATCGGAGTGCTGCTTGGTGTTGTTGTGACGCAGGGCAGCGATCTCAGTGGATGGAGCGATGTGGAACAAGGACTTGATATCAGAGATCTGCGAGCATTTGTCATCGTCGCATATTTGCATGATGCAGGCTATCTGGGTGCGTTGGTCGGTTTGGTCCTGGCAATCGTATATGTGAGACGATGTCTGGCTCGAAGTAGAAGTTAGGTGGTGAGCAGGAAAAGATCTACCCATTACCCGGATGTTTGGCTTTGGGTGGCCGGGGCAGAGTCTTCGATGCCCCGGTCTCGCGAAGCGAGATAACAAGATGGTTTTCTCGCTGCGTGAGACTAGGGCATCGAAGACTCTGCCCCGGCCACCCAGAGAGCCCGATGGGTACGCTATTTCCTGCTGTCTACCTTACGTCGCGGAACCAGAGGCTTGATCAGACCTTGGCAAGGCAGTTCGGGATTCGATTGCAGAGAATATGCTGTGGACTGGCCGAAATTCGATGCACAACTGTTGCAGAGCGTTGCGGCGGCATTCCTGCACCGGCGGAAGGCCATCGCATACCACACTGGCCTGTCGTGCGAACGTGAGTTCAGCGAATCATCGGCGGAGACAGTAGAGCGGTTGAACCTCAATGTGGGCCACCTGCGTTTGTGTGTGTGGGCGGATGGGGTCATGTGGCTGGGTGTTTGCGTTCGAGGGGTCGGGAGCGGTGCAGGCTGGGCATTCAAGGATACGTTCCACGGCGACGTTCAAGATGTGTCTGCCGAATCGCTGGTCGGGATGGTCGAGGCCACGTTGGCACTGTCGTTCGGGTCAGACCCTGAAAGTGAGAGACAGCAACTGCGAGCATTGTGGGCGAGAGTCCACCCTTATGTGGGATTGCGTTGAACCAGAAAGAGAGCCCGTCTGATCGGCTAACCAGAAGTAGCGTGGTGGTAACTGGAAAGCCAGATGCGATGAAAGTGGCACGTCCGGTTTGGAGTAGGGGAAAGATGGCGAGGTTCCACCTATCATTACCCACACAGGCACCATTACTCACATCACCACATCACGTAAGAGTGGACCATGAATTCTTACATTGGCACCAGTGGTTTCTCGTACCCGAAGTGGAAGGGCAAATTCTATCCCGCGAAGATGCCCGCCAACCAGATGCTTGGCTTCTACAGCGCGCGGTTTCGCTCAGTCGAGATCAATAACAGCTTTTACCGACTGCCCTCGGCATCGGCCCTGGAAGCATGGGCCAGCCAGGTTCCCACTGATTTCCGCTTCGTACTCAAGGCACCTCAGGAGATCACACACCGCCGACGGCTTGTGGGCGTGGATCAAGTGGTATCATCGTTCCTCGAAGTCGCCGGCACGTTGAAGGAGCGGTTGGGGCCGCTCCTGTTTCAGTTGCCGCCGAACTTCAAAAAGGACATACCGCGACTGCGTGCGTTTCTCGCGCTGCTGACGCCGGGGTGCCGGGCAGCGTTTGAGTTCCGTCATCCATCGTGGTTTGATGACGAGGTATTCGGGTTGCTTCGCGATCGCCAGACAGCACTGTGCATCGCAGATGCGGAGGATGACCTGGAAGTCCCGTTCGTGGCGACTGCCGACTGGGGTTACCTGCGATTGCGGCGACCCGACTACGACGATGCAGCGTTGAAGGCATGGGCGGAACGAATGCAGGCACAAACCTGGCAGGACTGCTTCGTGTTCTTCAAGCACGAAGACTCGGGTAAGGGGCCAGAGCTGGCCTCGCGGCTGCTTGAGTTGCTCGCGGAGGGTTCAGGGCAATCGGCCAAGCCAAAGCAGGCCGGGTAGGGGTACACTGCGGGTGGTTCTTCTTGAGTGGACGGCAATGCGTCTCTTGAACTTGCTCGCAATTGACGTTTGCGCGTGATGAACCACATTAAACGTACTCACAATATTCCACGAAGAACCGAAG
>DASZJS010000369.1:0-3163 GCA_035947935.1 Gemmata sp.
CTCTACATGGAAGACGCGAAGAACTGGATGGCCGGCTTGCTGGGCCGCGGGCACGCGGTTGAGCCCGAGACCGCTTCTTCCTCGCACCGACCAATTTCGACTGCTCTTTGAGGATCTCGCAGCATTTCTCCGCCGTGGCTCAAAAACAATCCCAGGGCTCATCTGGACTCTCCTTGAACGTGCTCGAGCGGATCTCCGTGCTGGTTTTTCTGCGCTACTCTGCAGTGGCCGGAGGAACAATGCCGATGATCTGCGAGCCAACGATAACCGGTTCGGAGAATGGCTCGCATGCCGGGAAGCTGAGCGGCGACATAGACTGGCCAGGTCCACCAAATTTGCTTCGCCAGGTACACGAGGGCTTCGGCACCGCCGTAGAGTTCGCCGTCGGTAGTGACGACCCGCATCTGAAGAAGCAACTGGTCGGGCGGCAGCCCGAGAAGAGTTGCAACTCGCGGATCTTGCAACGCTGCCAGGCCAAAGCCGCGCTTCGCGAGTGTGCCGTGGAACCGCCGTGCGATCGAGGCACAGAAACTGCAATCTCGGTCGAAGAAAACCCATCCTCGGGAGGCACGGCTTCCTTTTGTGTCAGTTATTTCCGAACTCAGAGAAATCATCGCCCATCGCAAAGGCGGATCCCCGCCTTCCCTCCCCTAGCTCCGGCACCTCGAACTGCTTCCTCGTGTCATTCTTAGCTGGGTATCTGCAAGTAGATGACCGCCCAACCAGGCAGATTCCCGGGTTCGATAAATCGTAAGGCGCCCCGGAGCGAGATGGTATTCAATTCCTTCGGCGTCTGTTAACCGTGCAACAGTTTGCGAATTCCACCACGGAGCTTCACTACTCCTTTCATTGTAGTCGGCGAGAGATTTCGAAATTCGTCGAAGAGAGCGCTCATCAGGACGATGAATTCCAGCAGTTCCTCCATGCGCTCGCGTGCATAGGCGTCGCTCGCGCTCGATTTTTTGGCTTCCGCCACACATTCCCGGACCACTCCAACCGTGGGATCGAATTCACGCCGCTTTCGTTCTTCCACAATCACGCGGAACATTTCCCACAAATCCTTCATGGATTCGAAGTGCTGGCGGCGGTCTCCAAAGACGGACACACCACGCACGATCCGCCAGCCTTGCAACTCGCGCAGGCTGGTACTGACGTTCGAGCGGGCGACGGACAAAGTTCGCGCAATCTCCTCCGCCGCCATGGGCCGTGGAGACAGGAACAGAAGGGCGTGGACTTGGGCCACCGTGCGGTTGATGCCCCAGCGAGTGCCCATCTCGCCCCAGTGCAGGATGAACTTTTGGGCCGCGAGAGAGAGCAATTGTGACTTTTCAGTCATTTCAGTCTAGACAGATAATACAGTACTTGCTGCTACATCGTCAAGTACTCCTTGCCGCCCTTGAACGCGACCCGCCGGTTGTGGACACCGAAAAGCATGGCGCGCCTGGGATCGATCGTTCCGATTGCTCGGTCCCGTACGATACAGAGCCGAACTGGCACGGGGCGAACCGTACATTTGATCGACGGGGCTCCGGGAATCTCGATTGCATAGTAAACGGTACCTAGCGCCCTCGAGCGGTTTCCTTTTGCTTGTCTAGCTGCAAGATCGCGGCTTCTCTGCGCTTGTCCGGGTGCATAATTATTTTTTGAACCCGCCAGTTGTTCATATCGGCGACGTAAAGCGTGTTTTCCTCTGGGCAGGCGAGACCATGAGCCCAGTTGAACTGACCGAGCCCATGGCCAGACCTGCCGAACGTGCCTAGGATCTCGCCTCCCGGCAGCGCGATCTTGTAAATCCTGCCGGGCTCCGCGTCGGACGTGTAGAGGTATTGCGTCTGCCCGCCGGTAATGCAAATCGTCCAAGGTGCGGTCTCGTCGGGGGGATTGGGATTCATGTTGCCAAGGACCGGGTGACGTGTCTTGTCATACGGCAAGTTGAGAAAGATGAACCGCTTGAAGTTGCCATCGGTGTCAAAAACCTGTATGCGTCGGTTGCCACGGTCCGCTGCGTAGATGTTTCCTTGCCGATCGATCCCGATGTTGTGTGGGTTGCTGAACTGGCCTGGGTTTTCGTTAGCGTGTTCCCCACCCCTCCCAGGCGAGCCCCACCGTTTGATCCAGTTTCCGTTCTTGTCGAACTTGGCGATCTCCGAATTGAAGTAGCCATCACTCACGTAGATGTTGTCGTCGGAGTCCCAGGTGACATCGGTTGACCCATTGAACATGGCGTCCACGGGAGTAGGCGGGGGATTGGCGTGCCGATAGCGAGGCTCATCCGGCCCTTCGTCTCGCCGTCCGAGATTCATTACAACGATTCCCTCGGGGTTGAACTTCATCACGGACATCGTCGCCTTGTCGACGACCCACAAGTTGTCGTACTTGTCGAATCGGACGGAGTGGGCGTACGCCAAGCCGTAGACCCCTTTGCCGATTTCACGAATGAAGTTGCCCTTTTCGTCGAATTCCAATAACTGTGTGGTGGCCTCGCCGTAGACCGGAGCGCCCATATCGCTCGTTCCGGGATGGTTCAAGACGATGACGTGGCCCTTGGAGTTGACAGCCACGCCGAGCACCTCACCAAGATTCCGATCGTACGTCAACTTCAAAAACGGGACGGATTCAAATTTGATTTCGGGTACTGGCACCGAGTCCTGGGCCCAAGTAGGTATCGCGAGGAACGCGATCAGAACGACGAATAGCCGCTTCATAGGTACCTCCTCAAAGGCTGCTCTGCAAACTCCGGTGGTTTGAACCCAGACCACGACATCGCTGAGAGGACGGGAATCGAAGCTAGACGGTCAGTTCCGGCCGCGGTGTCCACCGCGATCCACGGGGTCGCTGCGCCCCGACGATTGATCCCTCCATGGCATCGGCTGGCTTCAAGAATCGATTGTAGCGGGTTTCGTTCCCGGCGGGTGTGACCGTGACGATCAGATCGCCGCGCCGGAGCGACTGAGTGCATCGAGCTAGATATCGCCACCGTTTTGCGTCTAGCCAGGAGTTGTCCTTCCGAAGCTAGTTCCGCCCACCCCGCCCGCGTAATGGGCTGACGATGCGAGGTCATTCAGGACGATGGCCGCAGCTCGCCAGTAGGAAATGAACGCCAGCATTGCCTGGTAGCCACGAGAACCGGCGACAGGACGGGCTGAACCCCGTACCAGCGAGG
>DASZJS010000370.1:0-3701 GCA_035947935.1 Gemmata sp.
TAATCACTTCAATCATAAACAAACTCGTGATTTAGACTGGCTGACCGTTTCCTCGCGTAAGGGAACTTTGTCTTGGTCTCGCCTTCTTGCAACTCGTTGCAACTCGTTGAATTGGCTTGTCTCATGACTCGGTCGCGACACCCGGCTCGTTCCCGTTCTCAGCAATCGGAACGCCGTTTGTGGAGCCATTTGTCGATCCGTGCCCGTTCGCTCGAATCCACTTCGTCGAGTACGCTCCGCTGCGATAGATATCGGAGAGCGTCTGTCTAGCCGTCAGGTCTGGAATGAGCGCCTCCACGGCAGCAATTGTCTCCGTCAGCGGATAATCCACCCGCTTCAATTGCACTTCGTCACCATCAATCACAGCGTAGGCTGCGCGAGGATTGCCGTCGCGACTGAGTCCAACGCTTCCTGGATTGATGACTGTGGTGCCGTTCACCTGAAGCGTGTATGGCTGGTGCGTGTGCCCCGCGAGGACGTAATCGACGTGGAGGTGGGCAACGCGAGGTGCCCAGAAGGCAACCTCGGCGGGTGCGTATTCATCCATTGGATCGCGTGGAGTGGCATGAACGAGCAGGAATCGCTTGCCGCCGAGTGTAAACATCTGGGAGGTGGGAAGGTCGGCAAGAAAGCGTCGCTGGTCGGGGCGAAGTGCCGAGATACTCAGTGGGCGAGTCGCAGCGGTGAGATAGCGGAAGCCAGTAACGCCCTGAACCTGCACTTCCTGAGCAACGCCGTGATCGTGGTTTCCCCGGACACAATAAGCCGCGTGCTTCCGAACCCACTCGACACAGGGGCCAGGTTCGGGACCGTAATCGACCAGGTCGCCGACACACACGCAGATATCGAACGGTTCCTGGATTGCCTCCAGGGCCGCACGATTTCCGTGGATGTCCGCAACGACCAGTATTCGCATTGCCCCCACACCCCCATCATCGAATTGTAGAACTATAACCGCTTGGAGTCAGTGTCGAGGTGTCGCGGCAAAAACGTCACACAGAAAGTGCCTGTTTCTTCAACGAAAGTTTACACCTGCACGCTCGCCAAAAATGCTACCACCTTCGCCGCGATGAGTTCGCCTTGCTCCGCGCAGTCTCCCATAGCCACTCCGCGATAGGCGTTACCGCCCAGGAACAGGCCGGGGTGTTTCTCAAGGATCGCATCGATGCGAGCCAGCCGGTCGAGGTGCCCAATCACATACTGCGGAATGGCCCGCTGCCAGCGAATCACTCGTCTGAAGATTGGCTCGCCACGCACCCCCATCGCGAGTTTAATCTCCGTGTGAACTGCCTTTGTCAGCTTGTTGTCGTCCCAGTCCAACATATCACCGCGATGAACCCCACCACAGAGCGCTCGCCACAAGACACAGCCATCGGGAGCGCGAGCCGGGAAGATCGAGGAACACCACTGCACTCCAAGTACATCACGCCGTGTGTTCTGTGGCGCAATAAACCCAAAGCCATCCTGCGTACCCGGACAATCCGACTGGCGGTATCCCAGAGCAACAACTGCGATCCGGTTGTAAGGGATGCCGGCAACCTCGCCAGCAAGTTCGGAATCGAGTTCCGCCAGGATTTCCGCCTGTTCATACGCCGGGCAAGTCAACACCACGGCGTCCGCCGACCACGCCTGCCGTTCATTCCCATAAACCTTCCAGGGTGCCACACTCGCAGCTTCGGAAATCGACTGCACTCTGACCCCAGTCTTCACGCTCGGGCCAAGCGCTTCCACCAGTCCATCGACCAGCACACGCAACCCTTCGCGAAACGACCACATCTTCTGCGGCCCGGGCGGAGGTTCGCCCCGGGCTATTGCATCCCGCTTCCTCTGCCGGCCGGCTCGCATGAACCCACGGATAACACTTCCTGCTTCCTGCTCCATGATCGGTAAGCGCGGGAAAGCTGCAGCAACGCTGATTTGGGACGGATCGCCACCATGAATCCCGGTTACCAGCGCATCGGCAAACACATCTGCTGCCTGCTTGCCTGCCCGTCGCGTGACGAACTCTGCGATGGATTCGTCCGGGGGGACGTCCTTATGTCGCTTCTGCCACGGTTCGGTGAGCATTTCCCACTTACCGCGAAGCGTTAGCAGAGGCGAGCACATCAGCCCGAGTGGGCCACGTGGAAGCTTACGCAGTTTGTTTCCGATAAATAGATACCGATTCTTCCGGCTCCCCTCGCTCGCGGCAATCAGTTGATCGGAGAGTCCAAGGTCGTGGACTAACCGGGTAACGAAAGGTGTGCGGTCAAGAAACCCATTCGGACCAGTTTCGACTCGGAACTCGCGGTGATCTTCTGTGCCGATGTTCCCACCCGGGCGACCGTGCGGTTCCAGCACGGTGACCGAGAGGGCCGGGGAGAGTTGCTTGAGACGGAAGGCGACCGATAGACCACTCAGGCCGCCACCCACAATGACAATGTGTCCCATCAACGACCACCAATCCCGACAACATTGGCCTTGTAATCATTTAACCGAACGAGAATCGGAATAGGTGTCTCGCTAAATGGCATCTGCTTCTGAAAATGGACCAGCGAACGCATGGCAAATCCTCAATCTCGGGCGGTGATGAGCAGACTAACGCGCGGTGAACTCTGGCACAACTGAAGCCTTCCGAACCCTGTAACTCCTGTCGATTCTGTTGTTATGGTGGGATCGACTTGAGCGAATTTTGGGTTTGTTTGTCAAAATCCATGAGACCAATGCCGAAGTTTAAGCCCGGCACAGAAGCATTTCTCGTTCTAGAGTTGGGAAAAAGCCATCGCCAGGCTTTCCGATCAGGGCTTGCTCATATGCAACTGTTCTGTCCTGCTTGCCAATCCGCGTTTCCGGGTGTTTCCCGGTGTCCCCGGTGCGGCGGGCTATTGTTGATGCCTCACGAAGTGTCGCCGGACGCTCCCCGGCGACGATTCGCTGCACCGCCACCTCTGAAACCAACCACTGCCGGTCGGGTCGCGATGGGGATTGTCTTGGCCCTCGGTTTCTACCTCGGGGTGCGAAAGATCGTCACTGGAACAGTTTTGGCTGTCGAATCCGATCCCGTCGCGTGGTGGCTGTCGTTTCGTGGGCTGGCTGCGGTGTATGCCACGCAGGCGGTTGCAGTTTCGTTTGGTGCGATAATTGCCGCCGCCGGGCGTCTTTATGGGTACGGACACGGTCTGGCAGTTGGTGTCGTTTGCGGCGTGCTGTTCCTGGCATTTGAACTGCTTTCCGGTGCCCCGCCACAGGATTTGGTGATTTATCTCCAACCGCCGGTACTGGCTCTCCTGGGCTTGGTGGCAGGAGTTGTTGGAGCCCGAATCTGGGCTGTTGCTCCCACGCTGGATATTCCGCTCCCAAGTTCAAGCAAACTCAGTTCGATTCAACTCGCCACTGATGCTGTGACCAATCCCGACAAGCCCACGGTCTGGGTCCGAGTGCTGGTTGGCGCATCGATGATGGTCTGTGGCGTGACAATTGCCGACCAAGCACGACACTTTGCCCAGAAAAACTCAGCTGGTATGCTCCGCGTTCAGACTGTGGGACAGGGTGAATTCATTACCTGGCAAATCGCCACGTTTGCGGTTTTGCTCGGTGGAGTCACTGCGGGGGCTGGGACTGGGGCGGGACTTCGACATGGTCTCTTTGCCGGCGTTTTGGGTGGGATTGGGGTACTCGGAGTCTGTTTGAAGCAGGGCGCGGCAATTCCACCAATCGCGTAT
>DASZJS010000371.1:0-5887 GCA_035947935.1 Gemmata sp.
CCCCGATGCCCGCGTACTTGCACTCTGCAGCGACAACGTTGGCAGCGTCATCTGGCTTATGGACATGAAGAACGGAGAACTTCTCAAGTCCCTCTCGCCCGAAGGCCATTTTATCAGGGCACTCCATTTCTTGCCGGATGGCCGGCTCGTTAGCGGAGACGAGACAGCACTCGTCTGGAAGGTGGATGTTCCTGAAAAGTAGGATGGCCAGCGGTTGGAACTCGCATCCGCACGGGAGAGTAGTGGCCCTCGCTGGAACACCTTTACCCGCACTGGTTGAACTGTGGCTCGGGGAAAATGGTATCGGCAACGCAGGCGGCCAAGCACTTGCCGCTTCCGCACAGCTTCCGCAGTTGCGCTTCCTCGATCTTCGCGGCAATCCAATTACAGACTTATCGGTCCGCGCCACCTTGAGCCGCCGCTTTGGGTCCAGAGTGAAGTTGTGACCCATCCCCACTTGAACCTCCTCCACGGTATGTGTGTCTGGTAGAAAGACCTTGGCGGGTATACAACCGGGCTTCTCCCGGTTGCTCGCTTTCGGAAGGATGAGGGCATGACCGCAAAGACTTCCTGGTTCCAGACCACCGCAATTGACTATCCGAACAGCCGACCGCACATCGGCACGGCATTCGAGAAACTCGGAGCCGATGTCCAGGCCCGATACCGGCGGATGGAGGGGTGCGACGTCTTCTTCCTGATGGGGAACGACGAGAACACGGTGAAGGTGAGCAAGCGTGCGGCCGACCTCAAGCTCGACACACAGGCGTATTGCAATGACATGGCTCGCCAGTTCCGCGAGGTCTGGGATGCTCTTGATATCAGTTACGACACTTTCGTGCAAACCAGCTCCGAACGGCACAAAGAGTGTTGCCGCAAGTTCATCCAGAAGGTGTACGACAACGGGTACATCTACAAGGGTGAATATGGCGGCTGGTATTGCGAAGGGTGCGAGGAGTTCAAGAGCGAGAAGGAACACAAGGACAACGCCGGTCTTTGCCCGAACCACAAAACTCCACTCATTCGGCGAAGCGAACCCTGCTACTTCTTCAAGCTGTCCGCGTTCCAGGATCGGCTCTTGAAGTATTACGAGGAGAACCCGGACTTCATCCAGCCCGAGAGTCGCAAGAACGAGATCGTCAGCCTGATCAAGACTGATGGCCTGCGGGACATCAACATCTCCCGGCAGGGTGAGGAGTGGGGCATCCGCATCCCGTTCGATCCCGAGTTCACAATTTACGTCTGGTTCGATGCGCTGCTGACTTACATCACAGGCATTGGCTATGGCGATGATCGGGCAACTTTCGACAAATATTGGCCTTGCGATGTTCACTTCATCGGCAAGGACATCACGCGGTTCCACTGTGCGCTCTGGCCGGCAATGCTGTGGGCAGCAGGTGAACAGGCACCGAAAAAGGTGTTCGCTCACGGGTTCGTGTACGTGAAGGATGAGGACTCCGGTGCGGTCGAGAAGATCAGCAAGTCGCTCGGCAATGTGATCGAGCCGATGGAGGTGATCTCGAAGTTCAGCGCTGAGGCGTTCCGGTACTTCTTTCTACGAGAGTGCCCGTTCCCATCGGATGGCGAGTTCGGGTGGTCGCGATTCGCGGAGGTCTACAACTCCGAGTTGGCAAACAACCTCGGCAACCTGTTCTCGCGCGAATTGAACCTCGTGTGGAAGAACTATGGAGGGGTACTCGATGGAACTGCCGGAAAGATTCCGGAGGCTGTCGTTCCGGGGCTGAACCTGGCAGAGTTCGTTGCCACGGTTCGCGGTCACGTTGAGGCGTGCAGGTATAACCTGGCGCTTCAGGCGATCGTGCAGGACTTTCTCACACCAACCAACCAGTACCTCGAAGCCAAAGCTCCGTGGAAACTCGTGAAGACCGACAAGGAGGCAGCGAAGTGGGTGCTATTCAATGCGGTGCAGTCACTTCGCATCGCAAGCATCCTCCTCAAGCCGTTTATCCCCAAAAGTGTGGAGACGATTTACACAATCTTCAACTTCCCGACGCCGTGGGCTGAGGTGAAGTACGCCGATGCTGCTGAGTTGAAGGCGCAACCCGATGACCTTCGAGTGGCGGTGGAAGGCGACAAAGTGAAGCCGTTATTTCCGCGAATTGGGTGATTTCTTGTTCGTCCTTTGTCCCTCGTCATTCGGTAAGACAATGAACGAGAATGACAGGGACGAACACTTTTCAGTTGCGCGAATGCCTACTTCTGGGGTATGCTAAGTAAGTCGTGAACGATGGAGCCGCGACAGCCCTGGGAGCAGGACGCATGACCATCTCTACCCGTCAGGATCTTAAAGCCCGGTTCACGCAGTTCGCAAAGCAATGGAAGAGCGAATCTCGCCACATCGCAAACGCAGATCAGATGGCAATGTTTCGGTCGTACAAAAACATAATCAGTATGGGAGACCCGGCCATTCCCTTGATCCTGGAGGAGCTGAGACGAGAGCCCGATCACTGGTTCTGGGCGCTGGAAGCGATCACACTTGAGAACCCGGTTCCCGAAGAGGCAATGGGGAACATCGAAGCGATGGCTCGGGCGTGGATTCAATGGGGTATCAAAATGGGGTATATATCCTCACGGGTCCAAGTCCAGAAATCCCGAGACTGACGCTTCCGTCTCGCCTCACGATTTCAAAAACTTGCTCACGGTCATCAGAAACTCGGCGTTCGACTGAGTTTTGCTCAGTTGCTTGACGAGTCCCTCCATTGCCTCCACCGGGCGTAGCTGCATCAGACTGCGACGCAGAAGTGTGACCTGTTCCAGCACTTCCGGGGAAAGCAATCGTTCTTCCTTGCGTGTACCCGATGCTCCCAAATCGATAGCCGGGTAGATTCGCCGCTCCGACAGTTGACGGTTCAGCACCAGTTCCATGTTCCCCGTGCCCTTGAACTCCTGAAAAATCACCTCATCCATCCGGCTGCCCGTTTCAATCAAAGCCGTGCCGAGGATGGTCAACGTCCCTCCCTCATCGAACGCCCGCGCACTTCCGAAGAGTCGTTTCGGCACATCCAGTGCCTTTGCATCCACGCCGCCGGACATCGTCTTGCCGCTGCCGGAAGTTTTGTTGTACGCGCGCGCCAGCCGCGTCAGGCTGTCCAGCAAAACGAGGCTATCCCGGCCCATTTCAGTCAATCGCTTTGCCCGCTCCACCACGAGTTCGGCAATACGAATGTGGTTCGCGGTTTCGCGATCCGAACTCGAAGCAATCACCTCGCAAGGTGGCGGCCCACCATCCGGGGTGAAATCCGTCCGACCTGTGCTGGTCAGCGTTCGCCGCATTTCGGTTACTTCCTCGGGCCGCTCATCCACGAGCAGCACCATCAGGTGCATCGCGGGATGGTTTTTGATTACCGCCTGAGCAATGTGTTGGAGCAGGACGGTTTTTCCAGTGCGTGGGGGAGCAACGATGAGCCCACGCTGCCCCATACCGATCGGGGTGAACATATCCATCACCCGGGTGGTCAATGGCTCCGGGCCGGTTTCCAGCCTGATCCAGCGAGTGGGATCGACGGCGGTGAGTTCTTCCCAGTTCCTTCGTCGGAACAATTTCGGGTCGGCTCCCTCGATCCGCTCAATCGCGGCAATACGAGGACCAGTCAATCCTCTCCGCGGAGGCTCCAATGGCCCAACAAGGTGCAAACCTTCGGCAAGATGAAACTTGTCGATCAGTTGCCCCGAGACGTAGGCATCGGAGGCGGCGGGAGCATAGTGTCGGGCCGGGTTGCGAAGGAACCCATAACCCTTTGGGTGCATTTCAAGCACCCCCTGCGCGGTTGTGCGCGGGTCGGACATGCGAAATCCTATCAATGATACAAGCCACCGCGTGATGAGGAGCGGTAGCACGGACAGAGGCAATCGGTCGGAGCGCGAGAGCGCGACGGGTTGCAGGCCGGGTCGCTGATGATGAATTGATTCTAACCGATGTGGGGCGATGAAGGAATACCCACTCCAAAATCTGTAGCCGGCTCCTGTCACCTGGCTCCTGGAGTGGCCGATCAATACGAAGATCGATGCCACACTTCGCGTTGAATCCGGGCAGCCTCTAAGAGGTGGAACTCTGCCTCCGCGAGACGGCCCTCGCGGCGGTAACAGAGAGACAGATGCTGATGCGCCCAAGAGTTGCCTTCGGTCACAGCCACGGTATGTTCCCAGAGTGCTGTGCCCGTTCGCCAGTAGCCCACTTGCAGCCAGGTCAGCACCATGAGGCAGCCGAGGATCACTGCCCAGACGCTTCCCAAAATCACCGAGGGTACCCGAAGGCGATTGGCCAACTCTCCAGTTCCCCAAACAATGACGATGAACAAGCCGATGTGAGGCCAGTAGCTGAATCGATCGGCCCAGGCTTGATGCCCGCCTTGCGTCAATCCAATCACGGGAATCAGTGTTCCCACGAACCACAGCCAACCAACGGGCAGCCAGCGCCAGCGGTTTGCCTGCCACAGCGAAATTGCCGTGCAGGAAAACAACAAACCTGCCCCCACGAGGCTATTGAGCAACGACCAGTTGTTGCCAGGGTGCGGGTAAAACGCAGCCAATCCCACAGGATAAAGGGTTTTGGACAGGTAACACCCATATCCCGTCAGGGCGTTCATCACGCGGCTGACCAGGGTGAGATCGACCATGGGGTTTCCGGGGCGGGTGGCCATTGTCTGACCAGCCATTACCACCGCCACAACAAACATCGGCAGCTTTTCGAGAAACAGCGATCCGGGGTGAACTTGCCGCTTCTCGACCTTGAAATTCCGATTCGATGGAACAGATCGGCAATGGAATCGGCACAAAGGCCAGTAATCCAGGAACACCAGAAGAAAGGGGAGGGTGAGAAGCATAGGTTTACACATGAGGCTCGCCTGGTACGCGAGGAGCATCCCCAGATATGGCACCCAACCCGGCTTTTCCACATAGCGAACATATGCGTAGAGACTCAATAGCCCAAAAAAACACATCAGAACATCCTTGCGTTCGATTGCCCAGGCTACCGACTCAACGTGCATGGGATGGACTGCAAACAGAGCAGCGATCAGAAAGCTCCGCCAGGGTTTTGACGTGAGGCGAAGGAAAAGAGTGAGCAGAAGCTGGGCATTGCAGGCATGCCAAAACAGGTTGTGGCTGTGGAACACAGTGGGAGAGAGGCGACTCCCAAGTTGGGATTGAGATTGGGAAGGGGAAGGGAAAAGAGCATCGAACTGGAACGAGAGCCAGGGAATCGGCATCCAGTACGGAGCCTCACGATTTGTCCACGCCCAGCAAATTCCCGATGGGGTCAAACCCTCGATCACGTGTGCGTTATTCGTAATTAATGTCTCGTCGTCATAATCGATAAAACCGTTATTCCAGAGCGGAACATACGCGAGAACGGTCATCGCGAGCAGCACGCATCGCAGGATCCAGACCCTGGTGCCACTCATGATTTGGACTCTCGCGATCTCAAAATTCGATTCCTGATTCTACCGAAGCCAACTGCCGGATTGAAAACCAACTGTGGGGGAGGTTATTTGAAAGTATGCAAGACTCGGTACCAAGGACTGTAAGAAGATAGTCAGGCAGCTAATCGCAAGAACATCTGATCGCCAGCTTCTTGCATCAATGAATACAACGGCATCTGAGCGAGAAACATGGCCATCCGGCAGGATAGACTGAGAAGAAACCGAAAGGACAGCGGATTCTTGCCATCCGTAAATAACGGATATCCGAAAGAGGAAAGCGTGTTCTGACCCAGGCGTTCAAGAATTGCAATCTGCGTTCGACTTAACTCAGATTGAGATGAACCGACCCGGCTTGGACTGATTTTTTGCAGGGCAGGTGCTTTCCAGAGGTACTCGCGCTGAGGGATTCCCTCGCTGTTTCCATACCCATGAGCCACACTCGGTTCATA
>DASZJS010000372.1:0-4391 GCA_035947935.1 Gemmata sp.
TGAAGCCGTACAGATCATGGCTCGGGTCCAGCTCGGCAAGACTCTCTCCGATCAGGACACGGACGCGATCGTAACTTTTCTTAAGAGCTTGACCGGGAAATTGCCGGAGGACTTTGCCGCTGCCCCAATTCTCCCGCCTGCGGGCTTCCCGGCGTCGCCGTCTGCACCTCGCGATGGGAACCTACCCTTGACCCCGTCGACGATCCCGGGCGAGTCGAAGCTGGTCTTCCCGATCATACCGAGTGCTGGCGGGATTCTGCCCCTTCCGAGGGCCGTTGAGCAACCCCGGAAGGCGGCAAAGGTCGTACTCGACGTTTCCATCAACGCCAACCCAGCCGATGTCAACGCCGGGTTGGATCGCGCTGCCAGGCTATTGAACCTGTATGGGGCGGCGGGACTGAAAGCCGGAGATCTGAAGATGGTCGTGGTGGTGCACGGCGGGGCAACCAAGTCGGTCCTGACAGATTCGGTCTACAAGGCACGAATCGGTCACGACACGAATCCAAATTTGCCCCTGATCCGCTCCCTTCGGAAGGTGGGCGTGGAAGTGTTCGTGTGTGGCCAAGCACTGAACGCGTCGGGATTTGAAGAGGTTGACGTGGCCGATGGCATTTCTATCGCTGATGCATACCTGACGGTCATTGTCAACCGCCAGATTGACGGCTATGCCTACGTCCCTGGACAGTGACTATTGCCTCGCAATGCCCGACATACCCGCACGCAATCACTTCGCACCAAGCCAGGGGCATTGTCATGTTCTTCTCGGTCTTCGGTACCGCTTTCGCCGTCATCATCCTGCTGTACGCCCTCTCCAGGTACGCTTTGGTTCGCCAGTCTGCTCCGGCATCGGACACTGGCAGCCACCCACCAGACTGGCTCTCGAGTCGCGAAGTCTCATTGTCCTCGGAGAGTGCGGCGTCGTTCGTTGTACAGGACAGATGGCAGACAGTGACCTTGGATTCGTTGGCCGCCGCTGAAGAACTGCTAGATCTGGCGGAGATGGGTGGGTACTCGGAGCGGGAGTTGGTCATCCTCGGTAACACACTTTTCTTGGTCCGCTGGCGATAGCCATTTGCTCTAATCACTCTGACCGGCCCGGTCAAGGTCCTAGCGACAGCGAAGGCAGAGGCACTGTCTTGTGTCTTCAACCGGCAGCAGCATTGACTCGGACTATGGACTTCGGAAGTGGAGCCGGCGGCAAATGCCGCCGGCCTCGTTGACCGGTAGGGGGACATGAATGAAGGTTTGGAGAGCGGGCCAGGGGATCCGGCCCGACGGGTGTTTGACACGAGAAGATGAAGATACTGCAGCAGTCGTGCCAAAGTGCCTAACCTGCCACAACACCTATAGGTCCAAAAAAGCTCAAGTGGAGGAGTTCTGGGTCGAGGAACATCAGATGGTCCGATTGGAATCGGGCAATTTGCTGATTCAAAATGGGTAACTTTGCCGTGTGAAGTTCTCAGCCTTATCGCGACACACTTTGCCCATTTGAAACAGGAATAATCATCGCGAGAAGGGCAGATGGTGATCAAGATCAGACCTGGTAAAGTCGATAGGACCAGTAAACTTGGCTCGGCGACAGAACTCACAGCGATCTGAATCTACCCTCTTGTCAAGAAATCCATTCCTCGCGTCGTTTAACCAGGCATTGGTTGCAATCATGCGATGGTCCACGTTATTGTTGACGCTCCTTCCCATCCTCGGTGGCTGTACTCATGTCACCCTTCAGAAAGACACAGTCCGCACCACCAACACGTTGACCGATCTGGAGTATCAACAGGTTCTCGACAACCTCGCGAGATTCCACAACAACCCCGACACCATGCCCTCGTTCGCCGTAGCTACCGCCGGAACCGTCTCTGTCCTCGACACGACGGGTGCAGGCGTTAGCCCCACCTACTCGCCAACTCTCAGCTTCGCCCAGCAGGGTGGCGGTGCCTTGCCGATCCTCTCGCTGCTCTTCCCCTTCAGTGCCCAGCGGGCCATTACCGAGAACTGGTCGCTGACGCCTGTCACCGACGCCGACAACCTTCGTCGCCTTCGCTGTGCATATCGACTCGTAGTAATGGGTGAGGCAACGCCGAACTACGAGTTTTGCCTCAAGGAAATGAAGGATTTTTTCGCTGGCGAGTCGGCCGCCACGGTCGATTATTACCCCCCGAGGGGTTGGTACGGGATTGGCAGCAAGAAAGACGTTCCGAAGGATGCCTGTTATGTGGGCCATCACGATTATACATATGTATGGGTAACAATCGACGGTATGAATGGGTTGACTCTGTTCACAATGGGCGCACTCGATCTGGCTACAGGCAAAACACGGACCCCTCAACGTACAGTGGTTCGAAAATACAAGGGTGAACCGAAACCCGAGAACCTCGTCGAAACTCAGGTGACGACCACCGAAGACGATGAAAATGCCTTGGACGCGATCCGCAAAGGACGGACACCACTTCAGGATCGCCCTCGCGTCACAAATCCCTATCAGTTCAACCCAGGCTTACTGTTTGTGCCACGATAGTTAGTACTGACGATGGCGATGAGGTGATCACCGCCAATTAGCCGAACAGGTGATCATTTGTTAGCCATTCCATCGCGAACCGCGGATAACGCCGCAGAAGTTCATGCGCTGGAACTTCGGATCCTTGTCCGCCAGTACATCTGCCTTCACATTGCCGAATGTCGTCTCAGGCTTGTGCTTGATGCCGTCGTAAAAGGCCTGGATGATGTCTTCCTTAAAGTGCGCGGTGCGCGGATACGCAGCGACGATCGCTTCGCGATCAGCCTCGGAGAATTCCGAGTAGGCAATTCCGAGTACATCCATCTCAACACCGTTGGTCAATAGCGCAATCACTGGATGCATGTACTGAGGGATACCGGGTGTGGTGTGAAGGGCAATCGAAGTCCACACTGTGTCGATGTCTTGTTGGCGGATCTTGTGCTGACGAAGAAACTCACGAGCAGTGTTGGCTCCATCTACTTCAAAACGATCAGTATCGCTGCTGTGTTGCGGAGTGAGACCCATATCATGGAACATTGCACTCACATACAACAGCTCTGGATCGAACGTGAGATTTTTCCGTTTGCCGGTTGCAGCGGCAAAGTAATAGACGCGGCTTGAATGGTTGAACAACAGAGAGTTCTCTGTATCGCGAACCAATTCGGTGGCCTCTTGAGCCATTTTGCTGTCGGGGATGGTTACGCCAGATGCTAGAGTAAGTGACGGCGCTTGAACGATTGACGTGGTATGCATTGCAGCTTCTCCTAATTTGAATTGACGGCCCCCTCGGCCAAATCGTCGGCGACATACTCGCCATCGGGCGATCTTGTCAGGTTGACAACAATGGCTTCCGGGCCACTGCGGACAACAACCCACTGGGTCGGCAAATCGGGCGACGGATTGATTTCCTGGTGCGGCATATAGGGCGGGATGAACAGGAAGTCCCCGGGCTCCAAATCGTCCTCGTGTTCCAGCCGGTTTCCCCACCGTACCCTGCTCTGACCGGAAAGTACGTACACTACGGTTTCCAAAGGGCCGTGATGATGCACGGAGCTTGCCGTGTTGGGTTCGGCAAGCATTATGCCTGCCCATAGCGATTCCGAACCGGCGCGGACATGCGATATCGCAGCCAGCCGCCGCATCCCGTTTGTCTGCGGCGTGCGCTCATCCAACTGCAAAGGCTTGACTACCTGGACTTCAATCGTCGGGATCTGGGCCGCGTCTCGATCTTGCCGCGCCTGAGGTCGCGTCGACATGGATTTCTCCCGCTATATGTAAGTGAGTTGAGCGATCAATTCACAACTGGAAGTCGGATTCAAAGGAGTCGATGACCTGTGCCTCAATGCGGATCGCGCGAATCATCGTCTTCATCTGAATCATCAGCGCGGACGAGAGGGTCATCGACGATATGCTCGGCAACAAACCAGACTTGCAGCTCGTTGGTGCGGATCACATTACTGACCAACAAATCGTTGGTGCCATCATCGCCATCTTGAGTTGCCTGTCGAGCCATCGTCCGTGCTTCTTTAAGTACGATCTCGTGCGCGTGCAGCAGTCGCGAAATCTGTACGGGCACTTCTTCGCGTCCCTTGGGAGGTCGGGGGATGAAAGTCATCTCGGCCACATCGGCGGACATCGCTACGCTCACGCCGCCCAGGAGCATAATCCTTTCACCGATCTGGTCCACCAATTCGTTTTGCTCATTGAAGTGTTTGTCAAACAGCAGGTGTAGTTGGTAAAACGTGGGACCCGACACCTGCCAGTGGTGTTTCTTGTACAGGTCGCGGAGCGTGATGGTGTCCGCAAGCAGCTGGTTCAGGTTGGTAACACTCGCTCGGCGCGTGTTCTCGCCGAGGGCGAGCGGCATGGCGACCAAGGCCGTAAAGGCCTGGAT
>DASZJS010000373.1:0-4034 GCA_035947935.1 Gemmata sp.
AGATCCCAGGACCCATGTCCAATCGCATGATATCGGTCCTTCCCAAGTGGTCATTCTCTGATCTCGTTTCCACAGCAGGACGAAATGAGTCAACACAAAACCGATGGATGGGAAATGACTCATTCCAGAGAAATATTGCAGACCGCTCAAGGCGGGAATGATTCACAGTTACGCCGTTTGCTCCAGGTGATTCCAGTGGCTGCGTACACCTGTGACGAAGAAGGACTCATTACCTTCTTCAACGAACGTGCCGCGGCGGCTTGGGGCCGTGAACCAAAATTGAACGACCCTGCCGACCACTTCTGTGGCTCGTTCAAGATGTTTTCGACCGATGGCTCGCCGATGCCGCACGAAGAGTGCTGGATGGCTTTGGCGCTCCGACATAATAAAGGATTCAACGAGCGAGAAGTCATCATCGAACGACCCGACGGAAGCAGGCGTACAGTCCTGGCACACGCGAACCCCATTTACGACGAAGCGGATCGTCTGATCGGGGCGGTGAACGTCATCGTGGACATCACCGAACGCAAGCAGGCCGAAGATGCCGAACGGGAAGCGAGCCGCCGCAAGAGCGAGTTTCTGGCAATCCTGGCACACGAACTCCGAAACCCGCTGGCCCCGATCCGCAACGGGTTGCAAATCTTGCGACTGGCTGAGGATGACAAAGCGGCCACAGCAAAAGCCCGCAGCATGATGGAAAAACAGCTCGGACATATGGCCCGGCTCATTGATGACCTGCTCGATCTATCTCGGATTGCCAATGGCAAAATTGAACTCCGCAAACAACGGATCGACATCGCATCTGCGGTCCAGGATGCCCTGGAAACCAGCGGACCACTCATCCAAGCGTCAGGCCATAAACTCACGGTCTCGATACCCCCCAAGCCGGTCTATGTTGACGCGGATCGGACCAGGCTGGCTCAGATATTCGCCAACATTCTCAACAACGGTGCCAAGTTCACACCCCACGGTGGGCACATCTGGCTTGCCGTCGAACAAGAAGGCAGCGATGTGGTCGTGAAAGTCAGGGATAACGGTGTCGGCATTCCCACGGAAATGCTCCCCAAGATTTTCGACATGTTCACGCAGGTTGACAGCTCGGTGGATCGGTCGCAAGGCGGTCTAGGAATCGGATTGAATTTGGTGCGTGGACTGATCGAAATGCATGGCGGTAGGATAGAGGCCCATAGTGATGGCCCCGGAATGGGGAGTGAGTTCATCGTGCGTTTATCCGTCCAGTTTTCACCTGATAGGGGATACGCACAGGACAAGGACGGCAGTACCCGCTGCTCTTCTGCGTACCGGGTTCTCGTCGTGGACGACAACGAGGACTCCGCCGATAGTCTGAGTATGCTCCTCGACCTAATGGGGCATGACACGCGCACGGCCTACGACGGGCTCGCAGCCGTTGAAACGGCAAATGTGTTCCGGCCCAATGTTATACTCCTCGACATCGGCCTGCCTAAGTTAAATGGTTACGACGCTTGCCGCCGCATCCGAGAACAGCAGTGGGACGAGACCGTGGTCATCATCGCTCTGACCGGTTGGGGAAATGACGAAGACAAATGCCGGTCGAAGGAAGCCGGGTTCAACTTTCACATGGTCAAGCCAGTGGACCCTGCTGCTCTTGAGAAGTTGATGGCGGGGTTGTTGATGGTGCCAGCTTGATCTTGCCTTGGGCGATCCCGATTAGAACTTGGAAGGCGGCCCTGAACCACTTCGCGATTGTATTCGAGGGCCGCATGCCGATGTTGGACGGGAATTGACAACAACTGCCGTTCCTAACCAAAACGACACAGAAGAAATAACAGGGCCAAGCTTGGATCAGGTCGTCACGATGTTGTCGGCTTTTAGCTCTTCAAAACACTTCCGAATCGCTTTGGCATCCTCGCTGGAATGAGGAACGACGCCAAAGACAACTCCACCCTTCTTGAGGGCTTCCTCATAGGCCTTGGCGTTGGATTCGGGAATACCCAGCCCGACCAGGCCGCCAACTGCTCCGCCCGCCACCGCACCTGCGCCACCACCTGCAAGTGCAGCGACAATTGGACCAGCCACGACCAAACCCAATCCGGGAACCACAATGGTCGTGCCGAGAGCAAGAATGGCACCCACTGTCGCCCCAATTGCCGTACCAAGCACTCCACCCTCGGCCATACCTTCGGCCGCATGGGTGTTGCTCTTGATCTGGCCTTCGGTGCCGTGGTCGTGATAGCCGTGACGGGTTCGCTCCGACATCAACACGCTAATCTCTTCTGGACCATAGCCTCGTGCCAGCAACCAATCGAAAGCCAGATCGGTAGAGGACCGATCTCGAAAAATCGCAGTAAGCATTCTTTGATGGTGCTTCGCAGCCATTGCTGAAACTCCGCTGGGATATGGAGAGAATGCCAACGAACCTTTCGCAAGCTCGATTTTTCTCCATTGTTTACCTCAACGCATTCGCCATGCCAACGCAGCGATCGAGATCGTCAAAGGTTCCGCGATCGAGTTTCTCCACAAACAATGTGGGCGTAACCGGACAAAGATTTGCATACCTCTTCTCTCAAAGCATCCATTTGATTCTTCTTCCTGCGCAATGGCTTGCTCAACAGTGTTCTTTCAGCCCGCAGCCACCCGGGAAATCGCGATAAAAGAGTCCGATTCAAAAGGTACGGTATTTGCCTGGAGTTTGAGAGTCCTGACAAATGTTGTTAGGAACGAGTTTCAAGATAGGAGTTTGATATGAGTCGTGTTGCCATTCTGCTATCGGCGAGTGTTGTTTGCGGGCTGGTTGCCGGTATTCGCGGCGGCGATGATCCCTCAAAGCTTCCCCTCGATAATGATTTCCTGATCAAAATGGCCACGAGCAACAATGCCGTGATCTCGATCAGCAAGATAGGGGAAACACAGGGTTCGACAGATGTAAAGGCTTTTGCCGGTCAGCTCGTCAAGGATCACCAGGCCTCTTACGACAAGCTCGCCGAGTTACTCAAGTCGCGTAAAGTTGGTGTCGTGTCCGGCACCGAAGCCGAAACCAAGGCAGAGATTAAACGTCTGGGTGAGCTGAAAGGCAGCGACTTCGATAAGGAATATTTGACATGGGTCATCAAGGAACACAAAACAAACATTCCCATTTTCGAGAACCAGTCCAAACAGGGAAAGGACGCCGACATCACTGCTTATGCCAAGGACAACTTGGATACTTCGCGAAAGCATTTGCAAAAAGCGGAGGAGTTGGCAAAAACCATCATTTCCAAGTAAGAGCCTGCGGCAAAACTAACCACTGACAGCGGATTGGCACATTAACCTCGTTCCTACGCTCTGCGTGGGAACGCGTTTTCCACCGCTCCGCGGTGATTGACTTGGATTGCTCAGGGACGCAGAGCGTCCAAAGAATCATTCCCACGCAGAGCGTAGGAACGAGAAATAATGGTAGGCTAATATTGCCATAGGTTCTATATAGCAAAACGTGGTTGAACGCAGTGAGGTGTTCAACCACGTCAGCTTTATCGCTCAACGGGCCAAGTAGATCTGAACCCATCTCACACAGAGTGCAGTCCCGTCCTGCACCTTCTCGCGAATTACGGATTCGGTTTGTTGGCCGGGTCATCCGGCTTCTGCTTCTTCAGAAGTTCTTCGGCTCTGCGTATCGCATCGCGGTAGATTCTCTCCATCTCCTCTTTTCGCTTGAGATCTTCCAGTGATTTCCTTTTCATGTCGAAGGCTTCCCTGAGTTTGAGCGCGTCCCGTTCTTTCGCGGCGTCGAGTTCGAGTGCTTTCCTCGCATTATCTCGAACCTCGACTTCGATTACATCGCGCACTCTCTTCGTTTTGTCTCGAACCTCTTCTTCGATTACATCGTTCACTTTCTTCGTCTTCTGTCTCAGCAAGACATCCGTATCCTCGATAAGCCGGTCGCGAATGAGTTCGTTGTTGCCGATTTTCATGGGAGTTTGTGCGGTCCCGGCGGCCTTGCATACCTCAATCGCTAATGCCAGCATCTCAGGTGGCGTATTCGCCTGAGCGGCAATCCGGACTTCCTTGGGTGCCGC
>DASZJS010000374.1:0-3011 GCA_035947935.1 Gemmata sp.
AAATCACCAATAGCGGCCATCGTGGAACCGACTCCGGCGATGCAACCGCCCAAGCCGACAGTCGCTCCACCCGTGTCTGAACAGCCAATCTCGCAACGGGCGCTCGATGCGATCCCACCTGTCCCCGATACGAAGCCGGACTCCATACCGGCCGCTGCTGTCGGAATAGGCAGCTCATTCTCGCTCGATGCCGTTCCTACATCCAAAGCAACTGCTCCAGCGACTGCGGAACAATTGCCGGATAGCCCAGTGGCAGAGATATTCGCTCTCGACGCCGCTGTCTCTTCCTCGGCAAAGGATACCGAGTACTTCTCTCTCGACGCCGATGAATCGCCAGTGCCCACGGTTCCTGCGAAACCAGCCGCCATTCCCAAATCCACACCGCCAACCGAGGAAATCATCTCCCTCGATTCCCTGGATGTGGACGCGGCTCCGCCCCCTGTGGCCGCTGAAGCACCCATTCCGATTGAGGACATTTTCTCTCTGGATGCGGATGAGGCACCGCCTCCTGTGACCGCTACGAAGCGACAGCCGACAGCAGCACCAATCCCGGTTGAGGAAGTGTTCTCTCTGGATGCGGATGAGGCACCACCTCCAGTGGCCGCCGCGAACAAAGAGCCGACAGAGGAGCTAATTCCGGTTGAGGAAATCATCTCTCTGGATGAGGACGCGATTGTAGCCGATACACCGGTTGCTACCGCGGTACCGGTGAAGCCAATGGCACCGAGCGCTCCAAAGTCCACGTCAGGGACGGTCGCCCCGCCCTTAGCACAGCCATCCAGTTCGGTCACAACCGCCCTCCCTGCCTATGGCTCAACTGCTCCACCCACTCCGACGGCGAATGGATCCGCAAACGGAACGCCGCCGCGAGCGAACGGTAAGCGGCCGACTGTGAAGATCACTCTGGTAAAGCCGGGGGGAAAATCACCATTTGCGAAATAGGATCGTCCTTTGGTCCTTCGTCAATCGTGGATATGAATCAGTGTTTCTCTCCGTTGTTTTCCCAAATGACGAGGGACGAAGAACAATTCACGGTGCTGTAACGTGAGATAACACCAGCCGTTCCCCATATTTCTTCCGCAACTCGTTCTGCGACGCTGTCCCGATTTGCTCATAGTCCAGCACAAGGGCTGTCAGGTCTGGCGGTATTGCAGCATCCAGCAAGTACCCAACCCCTGCACGAGAGATCGGGTTATCTCGTAAATCCAGTTCCACCAGATTCCGCCAGAACTTTGACCGTATCAGATGCCGCACACCTTTGTCCCCCAGGCGACACTTGTTCAGAATCAACGATCGCAACCCAATCAGTGAGCGCGATGCCGCGAGAACCTTCGCTGCTCGCGGTGAAAGTTGGTTCTGGCTTAAATTGAGGCGCCGCAAACTGGTGAGTTGTTCGGCCCGTGCGAGTGCTTCCACTCCATCGGCCTTAACCCCGACATAAGAACACGTCAGATCCTGGAGTCCAGGCGGGAGATCAACTGCCAGAGCGAAAACTCCTTCATTGCCCAGCGAATACTCGCTGCACAAATGTAATTCCGTAAGATGCCGTAGAGCCCCTGTTGCGGTCAATCTGCGGATGAGATCGTTCGTCAAACCCATCGTCGTGAACGACAGCCGGGCAAGCTTTGTGGCCGCACCGAGCATATCCATCAAAAGAGCGAGCGATTCGTAACCCACGCGGAAATGCAGCCCGCGGAGAGCCTGACCCAGTGGGGATGCCAGCAGGTCTTCCACGACTTCCGGCATTCCGGCTCCGCTCGCTCGATCGAAGAACAGATCGGTGATCCCAAGGGCTTCTTCCGGGTTTTCTCGCAGCGCCCGGAGTGGCTCGATTGGGCTCGACATAAAATGCACTCGTCGGAGTTGACGCACCACGGATGAGGCAGCAAAGCGTCTCCAGTCGTCGAGTGTGGCGGCTCCCTCCCACAGGTGCATTTCTCCCAGAGGTACACGATCGAGGAGTTGCGGTCCCATCTGCTCCCAGACAAGCTGCGATCGGACATTGAGCCGCCACCCAAACCCTCTACGAAACGCTTCCGGATGCCACTCGATGTGGAATCCATCCACTGCTGGCAGAGTGTTGCGGAAAGGGTTTCCGGTGAGCCAATCGGTTTGCCGCCATTTGCATAGAACCGCGAATGGTTCCCACGCCGGTGTGCGGGCGAGTTCGATTTGCGCTCGCACGAATGCAGCGCGTTCGGGTTGATCGCTTTCTTCAAGCCAGTCTGCAAAGACGAGTCGCGGCGTATCCTCATCGGGGTTTTCACAGATCGCCGCGAGGAACGCATCGTGGTCGGTCATGACGGCATTTTACGCAAGAATTGCTGCAATACAGACGAGGTCGCCCATCCAATCTTTGCTCGCTTGCTTCATTTCGTGCGGCGATTAGATCGCGATTTCTCCCTGTCCCCTCTCACTGATCTGCACCGGCTTGTCTGTTTCTTCGACCTATTCCGATATCCTCGGCCTCCGCGGGTGGTTAACTTCCGACACCTGCGTTGCGAGCAGTCCAGCGTAAGATAGAGTATTAGCCAGCCTGTTGTCATGACACCACCACACTCTTCGCGAGCCGGCCATGATCCAATTTGAAGGCGATAAATCGTTTTCTCTTCCCATTATGGAGGTTTCGCTGAAGTTGTCGGATGCTGGTTTTTTGGTGAACTGTCTGCCGGACTCGGAGATCACCGAGGCAACTCCGGAAAAGGCGACCTGGAAACTCCGTCCGAAGCTATCGTTCCTGACAGGTGGCCTGAACGCGGAAATGACCGCCACTGCGCGAGAACCTGGAAAGTCGGTTGCCTTCAAGGTGAGTACCAAAACACTCGGGGCGAGCAGTACCGTCACCACGACTCTGGTTTTCAAGGAAGCCGAAGGAGGCGGCACTCTCGTACACTGGACCGGCGAATTGACCGAAGTGACCGGCTTGCTCAAGGCCGTTCCGAAAGGGTTGCTCCAGGGAACTGCCCAGAAGGTGATCGACGATGTGTGGACTGCCGTGACCGCCCGATTGA
>DASZJS010000375.1:0-3458 GCA_035947935.1 Gemmata sp.
ACCGAGCCAGGCGAATTTTCTCTGGTGCCGCACTGACCGCCCCGCAAAACCGATCTACGAGGAACTGAAGCAACGAAAAATCCTTGTCCGCTACATGAACTATCCGATTGGACCAACAGGCACGCCTGAAGGCAGGTATGATGGGCTTCGTATCTCCGTAGGCACGGATGCAGAAATCGACCGTCTGCTTGAAGAACTGGGGTCGATTTTGTGACTATTGTTCTCTCCCCGAGAGATGAAGCTTGAAGCCCTGAGATTCCCCCAATGTCCCGCACATCTCAAATCAGTCGCAAGACTGCGGAAACCGATATTGCGATCGCACTCAATCTCGACGGCGTGGGAAAGGTGGAGGCGTCGACAGGAGTTGGGTTCTTCGACCACATGCTGACGCACATCGGCAAACACGGCCTCTTCGACCTGACGGTGCAGTGTCGAGGCGACTTGCACATTGATGCTCACCACACAGTCGAAGATGTCGGGATCTGTTTCGGCAAGGCGCTGGTACAGGCACTCGGCGACAAGTCCGGGATTCGTCGCTTTGGAGATTGCACGCTGCCAATGGATGAAACCCTGGCAACCGCGGCTATCGATCTCAGCGGGCGACCCTTTCTCGTGTGGCGGGCCGATGTACCTCTTGAAACGCTGGGTACTTTCTCGTCACAACTGGCTGAAGAATTCTGGCGAGCGGTGTCCGCGGCTGGCCTACTGACGTTACACGTCACCCTGCATCACGGGCGGAACACACATCACATCGTCGAGGCGATTTTCAAGGCATGTGCCCGTGCTTTACGTGCCGCCGTCGAGACCGATCCCCGCGCAGCAGGAATCCCCTCGACGAAGGGTGTCTTATAGTAGTCCGTGACAAGGAGGTCATGACATGGCGAAAGCAAAGACGACAGCGAATCCCGATGATCTTGTGAAGCAGGCGCTTCTCAAGATCGCAATGGCGGATGGTCCCGTGCGGCTTTCAGGAAAGGGCGAGGATGCGGTCTTCTCCAGCACAGCCGGCGCAAACAAAGAAGCGATCGCACGCTTGAAGAATGAGACTCAGCCTCTGATTGTCGAACGCGGTGAAGGGAAAGCACAAACCGTCGCGCTCACGCCTATCGGGTTTGAACGTGTTGTCGATGCGATCCCTGCGGAGAAGGTTGTCTCGGTGGTATCGGGGCTTGCAGGTAATCTCTCACCATCAGCGCGCGTGACGTTCTTGCAGGAACTGGTTCGGAAAACTCCCCAGGTGATCTCAGGGCTTGTCCCATTGCTCGAAGCGGCAATGACCGCGGAAAAAACTGCGTCGGAAACTCGCGCGAAGGAAGCAGAAAAACAACGTGCCAATGAAGCAGCAAGCCTCGCGGCATTGGAGCAATGGAAATTGCTGCTGCAGGCGCGAAAGAAACAACGAATCGATGCACTCAAGCAGGAACTAGTTGCAGAGGGAACAGAACCCGAGGAACCCACTCCACAACCTCCAACGAAACCCACGAAGCCTGCGCCTTCGCTCGCGCCAACTGATGCAGAAGATGTTAACTTTCTGCGAAACGTAGCTCGTCGGCTTGTGTCATCTTGGGTGGATGCGTGGGATGCGAACAAGCCCGATGCACGCGAGTTCCTCGAATCCGCAATTTGGAATGTCAGCGGTTTCCGGCTGGTGGGTGAGGTTGGGCAACGACTGACTTTCGATGGCCGCTACCACGAAGGCGGACCAGGGCTGTTCACGAACGATGTCGTTCGGATTGTACGCCCGGGGTGGCTGTTGGAGGAAGCGGACGACCGCGAACATGTGGTGCTGAAGGCACAGGTGACGAAGGCATAACCGTTCTTCTGGTTCGTCCTTTTTGTTTCGTCCTTTGTCCTCCGCACCGTCATTCGGGGAGACAACGAAGTGCACCCCTCAACCTTTGAGCGGAGACTCTGTCGTGTCTCAAGTAAACATGATTGGCCCACTAGCATTGATAGTAGCAGGGCTCATTGGCTCTGGTGTCGCCACAGGACAAATCCCGGCGAAACCATCCGAACCGAAACCGGTCGAACCGGTCAAGGAGTACATCGTCTTCGTCAACCTGAACGAGCGGGCCGAACTGCTCGTCCCTGGAAAGGAACCGATGAAAGATCTAAAGGGGATAGAGAAGCAATTGGGGGACGAGATCGCGACGCAAAAGGCGAAAGCCGGTGGCAATGTGGACAAGGTGGTAGTAATCATCCGCGCACCCTCTGCGGCACGGTTCGGTGATGTTATCGGAGTAATGGAGTTGTGTATCAAAGCGGGGGCGAAGAGCATTCAATTGCGAGTTCGGATACTGGTGCCGGACGAGAAATAGTGCTCCGACCAAACCCGGAGCTTCTCCTGACCACAGCACACGGGTACTTTTCATCCACTTGTTGTGGTCGTCAGCGATTGGTTCCCCGACAGAAGGTAAGCTGTGTCGTTGGGATTTTACGAATGACAAGGAACAAAGGACGAACGACGAACGAGGCGTGAGGTAAGCAATGGCCGACAGGGTGTTCTGCATCGATTTTGGGAGCGCTTATACCAAGGTCGCGCTGCGTCGCGATCCTGGCGCGGACAGCGAACTCCTATCCAGCCGGAGCAGCACAACAGCCGAGGCCGATTTCTGCATTCCGACAACTGTTGCTGTAGACCGGCGAGGACCGAAGCCTGTTCCCGAGTTCGGAGATCGGGCTGCCAATCTTCAAACCGGCGGTGGTATTGACGTTTATCGAAACTGGAAGAAGTCGATTTTCATCCCTCACAGTTCCACAGCCAAGCCCAATCAATCTCCGCTGGAATCGTTACTCCAGTCGGAAGAACTTCGCGAACTTGCAACCAAGTATGGCGTTGCGGTTGGCCAACTTAGTTATCTTCAACACCTCGTCGGGGCCGCGAAAAACCTAGTTGCTGGCCCTGGCGGACGGGTGATCTCTGCGGAAGTCCAGCAACAGACGATCGCTGCGTCGCTGGCGCCACACTTCTTTATCTGGCTCCGTCAGCAAGTTCTCGAAGCCTGTAGCCGTCTGCCAACGACGGGTTTGAAATACGATTCCATACCTGCTCGCATCACGGTACCTGCTTTCGCTCATGGAGTGGCGACGGAGTTGCATCCCGGGTGGAAAATCCTCCTTGATGCTCTTGGGAAGGCTGGTTGGCCTCTTCACCCGGATAACCCGAAGACTGCCGAGCCATACGCGAATGCCATTGGAATTCTCACCAAGGCCGCGAACGTCCTGCATCGTGGACGTGTCCGGATCGGGGATATGTTTGGTAAGGGGCCGATCATCACCGTTCTGAAAGACGCCACGCACCACCCGATTTATCGGGCGTTCGTGATTGATGTGGGGGCTTTCACAACCGACTTCGCCGTTCTTACCCTCAAGCCCGATGGCAACAATACCTCTGAACCAGATGGCAATATCTCCATCCTTCAGAACTCTCTACCTCTCGGCGTGAGCGATTTGGACTC
>DASZJS010000376.1:0-12465 GCA_035947935.1 Gemmata sp.
GATGCAGTAATCGCCTTCGACATCCACAAATGATTTTGGGTCGAAGTGTTTGGGATCGACCGTGCTGCCCCAGACGTTCGTGAACACCTTGAAATGCCGATCGACCCGCATGTCGTAGCCGTAACTCGTGACCCCATACGAGATCACGCCAGGACGATGCTGGCCCGAAGCGAATGGCACGATCTTCACATCCCGCTGGATCATCCAGTCCGGTAGCACACCCATGTCGGGTTGTCTCCTGCGGCCAGGTCCGCGATTGCGGGGAACACATCGACCGGGAATCGTCCCCGGCTTCACAATCCGCTCAAGCGCAACCCGAAGTCGCCAGTCTCGGTGAATCGGAGTAGCGGTAAAGTCTGCTTACTCGCTACAACTGTTATAACTTTCCACTTGACCGGGCCAGGAGTATCTCGCTACGGAGACTTTTATGACTCCCTGCCTTTCTATTGTTCTGGCGGTGTTCGCGTCCCCCGCTGCGAATCTGCCCACCGAAACCTGGCAAGTGGCACCCGATGCCAAGCGGCCCGGTTGGTCGAACGTCCAGAGGACGAAGGATCGAGTGGTTCTGCTTCTGCCTGGGCTCAAGATTCACCCAATCCGACCGGCCCTCGCGTGCCGCCCCGACCTTCATTCCTGGCAGGAACCGAACAGCGATCTCGTCCGCACCCTGGCAAAAGACTCCGATGTCTTTTCGTTCGGGTACGCACAGATTACTGAATTGGATGCCGTGGCGCAATGCCCTGGTTTGCGAGATGCCGTGGCCAACATCCGGAAGCTGGGTTACAAGGAGATTGTATTGATTGGGCATTCAGCCGGCGGGGTCATTGCACGGCTGTTTATCGAATCATACCCGGATTCCGGAGTAACGAAAGTCGTCACGGTAGCCGCCCCGCACACTGGTTCCGATTTGGCGCACCTCAAGGGCGGTTATCCCAAAATTCAAGCTACGTTCGTCCAGTCTCTTGCCCCGGAAGTTCGTATCGAAGCGCCACCGCGAAAGATCGATGACAGGATCGAGATGGCGTGCGTAGTCTGTAAACTCAAGCGAGTCGAGGGGGATGGGCTGGTGAACATCGTCAGCCAGTGGCCGGAGGAGTGCCGAAAACTCGGCGTTCCGGCTGTCTTGGTACCGGGAAGCCACTTCGAGGCGATGATCAGTCCGGCGGGAGTGAAGGCGATATCGGAACTGGCGAGGGAGAAACTCGTCCGGTGGTCGCCGGAGGAGGTCGAGAAGGCCAGAAAGGTTCTCTTTCGCGATCCGGAAGAACGTCCCAGTTTTTTCCGCAGGCCATAGCAGAATGCACAAAGTGGCGTGGTCCCGGCCTTCTCATGGAGCAAAACACAAAGGTGTTAGCCGGGACCACACCTCACCATTATACGCTTGTCTTTTCAAAGGTGAACCGATGGCGCACTGGTTGTTCAAAGAAGAACCGGGGACGTACAGTTTCGCGAATCTGGAGCGAGATGGTGCCACAACCTGGAGCGGCGTCACGAACGCTCTTGCCCAGAAGCACCTTCGCGCGATTGAGAAGGGCGATACGGTGTTCTTCTATCACACCGGAGACGAGAAAGCCGTGGTCGGTGTGATGGAGGTGACCGCGAACCCAACTCTGGACCCCGATGACCCTGCTGGTAAGCGCGTGGTAGTCGCTGTGAAACCATTACGGAAACTGAAACAGCCAGTAACGCTCGCTGCGATCAAGGCAGACAAGGCATTCGCGGAGTGGGAGCTGGTTCGGATCAGCAGACTGTCTGTGATGCCAGTTCCCGATTTGTTGTGGAAGAAGATCGAGGCGATGGGGGGATAGTTACAGGTAACGAGGTGTGGCCCGCTGGTCGCGGATCAGCAGGCTCGAATGGAGTTGATCTGTCGAGGTTTATCCAGCGGTCACTTCGCGACCGTCGGGGCCGTTTACTACTTCTTCGGCTCGTCTTGCTTCTCCTGCTTGTCCAGCAACACCTTCGCCTTCTTGTGCGCGGTGGCGCGGTCGGCGTCGCGCATGAACCCGACGGAGTACAGCTCGAAGCGGTCGGCCGGCCTGATGGGTTTCCCGGCGTCCGGGTCGTTCGGCCAGCGCCAGTAGAAGCCGAAATCGTCCGGGTTCTGGCCGAGCAGGTGCAAACGCATTGCGGCGGACACGTCGCGCAGTTGCGTGGTGGTGTCCTGCCCCTCGATCGGCGACCGAATGAGGCGGAGCACCGGCTCACCCGCCTTCGGCGGCGGGTCGTGAAGCACCACAGCGCACCGGACGTCGCTCGCCGCGCGCGTCTCCAGGAGCGGCAGATCGTCCTTCGATCCGAACTTGCCGACCACGAGCAGCGCGAATCCGACGTTCCGGGCCGTGTTCCCCGGATACGGGTCGTCCTTCACCTTCGAGGCGACTGTCTCGCGAGCGGCGGGCAGCACCTCCTTGATGTCGTACCGGAGGGCGAGTTGGAAGCCGTATTCGCGCCCGCTGTAATCGACCCGCGCCGTGGTCCACGTGCCGATCAGCCGGCGCAGCAGGGCCGCAACGGTTTCGTCCTTCAGGCGGCTGTGAGCGAGTCGCCCGAGTGCTTCCCTGACGGCAGAAAGTCGAGGCTGTGGGACGTGTAGAACGTCCCTTCCGCGCCGGGGAAGGTGCCGAGGTACATCCACCCGACCACGTCCGCGAGCGGAGCGGGGACGTGCTGATACGACCCGACCCCGGTTGGGATCCGCGCGGCCTTATTCAACTCCGCCCACCGGTCGTCGTAGAGCTTGCCAGCCGCTTTGGGATCGGCCACGACGGCGTCGAGCAACTCGACGTTTCGGCGTAGGCTCCGGATCCGCTCGAACAGGGCGCGACTCGCCTTGTCGTCTCCGATTACCCGAGCGAACCGCGCCCAGTGTTTGGTGTCGAACTCGGCGCGGGCGAGCTGTTCGAGCAGTTCGTGACACCGCTTCACGACTTCGGGGTTCTCGGACTTCAACCCGACTTCGAGCGCAGCGCGGGCCTTCGGGCCGAGTTCCTTCAGTTGCTTCTGCGCCGATTCGCGTTCGGCGAAGTCCTCACTCCCGAGTTGCTCGACGAGTTTCGCAGGGATCGGGTTCGGCTTCGGCTCGGTCATCTGTTCGGTAAGCCACGCGCGGGCTTTCTTATGCGCAGCGGTGCGCGCTTTCTCGTCCGAAAAGCCGAAGCTGATCGTCTCGTAGTTGGCGAGCACCGGTCGGCCGACGGCGCGGCGGAAGGCACCCTTCGCGTTCGCGAATCCGTACTCGAAGGGATCCCGATCGCACAGCAAGAGCGCCAGTCCGATGGCGTAGTCGCGCGCCTCCGCAATCATCAGAGGAGACTTGACACCCGGCGCCACGTCCCCTCGCTGCGACACGAAAAACGTCTTGTCCTCAAACAGCGGCACGAACAGCGGCAGGTCGGCCGGGGTGCCGAACAGGACGACTACGAGCAGACCAGCGCAACGAGCGGCAGCCGAGCGGTTTTTGTCGGCAGCAATCGCTCGCGCGACCGGCAGCACCTCCACAGCGCGGTGGTTGATGGCCAGTTCGAACCCGCAGCAAAGCGTGGTCTGCTCGGTGCGGCGGGCCAGCCAGGCGGCCAGCATCTTCGCGAACACTCGGTCGGTGCCCAGCGCGAACGCGGCGGCTCTGCCGGAGAGCTTCAACGTGCTCTTCGTGAGTTCAGCGGGATCGACGTCGAGGGGCTTTATCGAACTCTTCGCGAATGCACCGGGATCATTAAAGGTGCCCTTCGGGCTCAGTGTTATCTCCTGTCCTTGGAGCCCCAGCTTCAGCCCGCGTGCGGAGAGGAGCTGGCTCTCGCCGGTTGTGTAGAGTTGTTTGTCGGAATCGGGCCCGGAGGAATCGCGATCCTCCGGCAGGGCCGACTCCGTGCCGGGAAAACTTCCGAGAAACAGAAGGTACGCGGCCTGGTGCGCGGGGTCGCACGGCCAGACGTCGATGTGGTACCGGACCGACAGGTTGGCGCGGACGGTACGCCCCACGTCCATCAGCGATTCGCGGTACTGCCGGGCGGCAGACTCCGGCCCGGTTTCGGCGGAGTCGAGCCGGCGGAGCCAGTCGGCGTTCTTGATGATCCCAGCGAAGAGTTCACGGCTGGCGCGGGAATCGCCGGCAATGACCTTGAAGCGGTTCCAGAGCGGATGATCGGGCACGCTCTCCGCCTTCTGGTCGAAGTTTTTCACAAGGTCGTCGAGTGCGTCCTTGCGGATTTCGGCGAGAACTTTCGCGCAGCGGGCACGCACTTCGGGGTTCTCGGACTTCAGCCCGGCCTTGAGGGCGGTCTCCACTTTGGCACCGAGCCTGCAAAGTTCCTTCTGCGCGGCTTCACGATCGGCAAACTCCGTTGCCCCGAGTTTCGCCACCAACTTCGGGGCCGGGTCGTCCCTCGCCGCTGGCGGTAGAGCTGACTTCGGTTCGACCGGATCGCGGTACTCTGTTGGTCTTGCCTGAAGTGCAGGAAGCGAGACGGTGCCGATGCCACTTGTCACGAGGGCTGCCACGAGAACAACCGCGATGGTCTTGAGTTTCGTGATGAACATGGCCTTGATGGCTCCTTCGGCAAGAGCGGAGACTGTGGCCGAAGCGGCCGTCGCCAGCGTTTTTCCAGCCGCGACGTCGGCCACAGCCTCAACCGCCATGGTAAGAAGTTCGGGTGCCGGCGTGGCGGACGCAACACAATCGGAGAGCAACACCGCGGACAACGCGGTCGTCAGCGTGACACCACGCTCAGATAGGCGACGTGCCAGCGCGTCGCGGGCTTCTTCCAACCGACTCCGAAGTGTGCTCTTGCTCCACGCGAGCCGTTTGGCTGCTTCCTCCTGAGTTCGGCCCTCCAGATAGCAAAGGACCAGCGGCAAGCGCCACTTGTCAGGAAGTCGGCTCAGCTCGGCATCGAGAACCGAGAGCAATTCCTTCGACGTGACATCGTCAGGTGGCATCGTCTCGGACGACGATGCCCGGGATTCGCGCCGGTGCCGTGCAGCGGCTTGGTCCCTGGCTTTGACCGAAATGCGATGAGCCACGCCGTGAAGCCAGCTCGCTAACGAGGAGTGCTTGCGAACGGTTCGCAGTTTTTGGGCGAGTACCAGAAACGTCGCCTGAAAAGCATCCTCGGTGTCTTGCGTGTGTCGCAAGACCCGCCAGCAGACGCGATAGACCATCGCACCGTGGCGATGCACGATGGCCTGGAGTGCCACAACGTCGCGTTGGCCCAGTGCTCGTTCCACAAGTTGCCGATCAGACTCTTGACCTAACATCACGGCATCCATTCCACAGGCAAGGCAACGCAGAACGCCGTTCAAATTCGCTGTAGGCATGCGCACTCCCCATCACCGGAACCGTCCTCCTGATAGTAGTGCCTCCAGTCGCCCGAAAGTGGTAATCTTTTATACCGAGCTGGTGGCAGGGGAGCGTCCCCGGCGGCGAGCGTATGCCTCCAAACATAAAAGGACGGCATCCGAGATGTCCTCGGCAGTGCAGAACTGGGTGATCGTCTGCCCCGACCTGCGGAATTGCTCAAGCAGTTCGGGCCAGCGTTGGCGTGTAACGTCGGGGTTACGGCGAGACGGGGATAAGGGCGTGGACATGGCGGCGACCTCGCGAGGAAACAGATGCCGCCAATGATATCTGCCAAACGCGTACGTTATAGCAACTAATAATGCAGTGAACCCCCGGGTAGATATGGCCCGGGGGTTCGATTTTGGGCGGCCGGCATTAACGGACCACCCGTAATGCGGCCGTTAAACCAGCCGGCCCTCGAAATCCTGGTAACAACTACTACTCACAGGATCACCTTCCTTTCTGCAGGCCACACCTCAGAGAGCGGCGTACCAGTGCGCTCCCCTCGGTCTCCAGTCCATCGTGCCACGGATGCACGACCCATCAAGGCAGTGGAATTATACACTGTGCGGAAGAAAAGTTGAAATCCAAAGACCTGGGATAAAATCCGAAACAGGGATCGCTTTGATTGGGAGTTTGGGCAATCTGCACGAGCCGACACCGTGAATTCGTAAGGGAACAGCAACTGGCATTCCTGTCCTCGAATGGCGATTTTTCGATTTATCCAGTTCCGTCCGACGAGTCCGATCTACCATAACATCTGGTCAGAAGCGTCAACGTCGGCAACAATACGATGTTGAGTATTCCGGAGAACGTGTCACTCCGATACCCCAACCCATCACAGGATCCGCTCATGCTCTACGCACTTGCGATCGCCGCTCTCGCCGCTGTTCCGGCCCAGGGTGGACAATTGAAGCTCACCAACGTCCGGCTGACCGTTGGCGAACTCGGTCCAACACGAGCGAACGCGAAGTTCCTGCCCGGCGATGCCCTGCACCTCAGGTTCGACATCAATGGCTTAACGATTGAGGCCAATGGGGATGCCAAGTTCAAAATGGAAACCAGCGTTACCGACAAAACCGGCAAGGTGATTTTCAAGCGAGATCCCGTGGAACTGTTGCAGTTCACGCCGCTGGGCGGCAATACAATTCCCGCAGCCGCGTTGATCCTCATTGGTCTCGATCAGGATCCTGGAGACCTCGTTCTGAGCGTCACCGTGGAAGATTCCAAGACGAAGGCCAAAGATACCGCGACCGTGAAGTTCGAGGTGACCAAGCGAGACTTTGGGATCGTTGCTGTGCGCACGACAGCCGATATCCAGGGGAATCTTCCCACTCCCAATATCGGCACCATGGGCCAGACAATTGTTGTGTGGTACACTGTGGCCTCTTTTGAACGGGATCCGAAGACCAAACAGCCGAAGATCGAGTTCCAGTATCAATATCTGGACGAGAAGGGAGCTCCGGTACTTGCGGTACCGCACAAGCATACCCAGGATAGTGGAGTGGATGAGAAGGACGGACAGATTGCCTTGCGATTCCCTCTCTTCCTGAACCGACCTGGAAAGTTCACTGTCCAGATCACCGCGACCGACAAGGTCTCAAATAAGAAATCGACTTACGAACTGCCGGTGACCATTCTGCCACCGAACTGATACCCCCCCAAGCAACACTGCCCGAGGTTTTCTTTATGACCGCAACCGAGCGTGCAGAGCAGATCACCCGCTACCGCAATATGGTGGCCGGTGACCCGGACGATGATCTCGCCAACTTCCGCCTTGGGCAGGCGTTGATGGATGATGAACAGTATGCCGAGGCTGTGAAGGCATTCGAGCGGACTCTGGAACTGAGCCCGGAGTTCTCGCGGGTATTCCAGTTCCTTGGGGAATGCTTGATCAAGAACGGCGAGAAGGAGAAAGCGGTTGAGGTGTTGACGAAGGGCTGGCTGACAGCGAATGACCGCGGCGATCGATTGCCGCTGGAGGCGATGGGCAAGCTGCTCACCTCGCTTGGAGCACCAATCCCCAAACCGGCGGCCCCGAAGATTGAAGACGAAGGACCGGGAACCGGGTTCCGCTGCCAGCGGCCGGGCTGCATGGAAGGCAAACGGGCCAAGCAATTGCCAGCTTCACCGCTCCCCGATGCCATTGGCGAACGGATCTACCGAGACATCTGCGCGGCGTGCTGGACTCTTTGGTTCAAGGATCTGAGCATCAAGCTCATCAATGAACACCGGCTCGACCTCAGTTCCGAGTTCGGACAAAACGATTACGACAACCACATGCGCGATTTCATGGGCTTCGAGGAAGAAGCCAAGGCCTGACCACACGATGCCAACCCCATCCGTTTACCTGATTCAGTTCGGCCGACTGGGTTTTGTCGGCCGGTTCCAGTCTGCGCTTGCGCTTGCCCGCGGAGAGAGGGTAGTAATCCGTGGCCCGCGGGGTACTGAGTTGGGAGAGGTTCTCATCTCCGCCGATACCCGATTCACAGGCAAGGCAGCCCTTGATGATGGTGAATTCCTGCGGGTTGCCACGCTTGAGGATGAAGCGGAAACCGTTCGCTTAGATTCTCATGGCCAGGAGTTACTCGCCGTCGGTACAAAGCGTAGTCGCGAACTCGGTCTCCCACTCGCATTCGTGGACATCGAGATCACGCTTGAGGGAACTGCCATTCTCCACGCCTTGCCGTGGAGCGAATGCGATGCAACCGCACTGCTCGATGAACTTGCGATCCAGGCGGGCCTCACCGTTCAGCTGCTCGATTTATCTCGCGGGTCTGCGGCTGAGGTACCCACATCGAGCGGGTGCGGCAAACCGGGATGCGGCACTGAGTCCGGCGGGTGTTCAAGTTGCGGTACAGGTGGCGGGTGTTCGACCGGATCGTGTTCCCGCGGCTCGGTGAAGTCCTCCGAAGAACTGACCGCCTACTTTGCTGACCTGCGACAGAAAATGGAAGATGCCGGCATCGCCCGCACGCCACTGAATTGAGAGGGGCTTCCTAACAATCAAGGTGTGGCGAGGAGATCGTTCCAATTGGCGGCGTCCAGAATCCGCTCACTAATTCGTTCCAAACGCTCGCGATCGCTGATGGCGAGAACGGTTGCCTCAACGGCAGCCGGAGGTGGCCCAAACCGCTTGGCTCCGAGCCGCAATACCAACGAACGGGCCTCCTCGGCACGGCCTCGGGCTTCGCCCCTGGCTTCGCCCTCGGCACGACCCTTAGCTTCGCCCTTGGCGATAAACTCGTTGATATAGGCAGATTCGGTCACGTTCCACCCCTTTAATTTGTCGTCCCAGAGAGCTTTCCGTCCCGCCCGTTCCGCGAAGAGCAAAGCGATCGCGGCGTAATCGGCTCGTTGGCGAGAATCCGGTTCGGCTCCACGTCGGGTTTCACATAACTCCAGAGTGCCGCGAGGTGGCGCACGATGCGGCCGAACATCTCCGAGTCCGGCACAATCTGGAATTCGAGCAGGAGAGCCCACGGTATGCCATGTTCGAGAAGATTCGCCAGATGGGCTACCATATCGCTGGTTCGGTCGGGTTCACCGGGGAAGGAAATAGCCCGTGTGTCCAGCCACCCACGGAAAGCAAAGTCTTCAGCTCGTAGCAAGATAACGACTCGACTGATCATAGAGATTTTGCGACATATCAGAATCCTCCGCCTGAAGCATCCGATGTTGCCGGATACCTTGTGCATCTTGAGTGGATGGCTTCATCCGATGAAGTTGTACAATAGCGACTTGTCGCTGCGAATCGTTGGAGGGAATCACACTCGTGACACCCGTGCGCGTTGGACTGATCGGTTGCGGCAAGGTTGGGCAAATCCACGCCGCGGCACTTAAGAGTCTTCCCGAAGCGGAATTCGTCGCCGTGTGCGATACGAGTGCCGAGCGAGCGGAAGCGTTCGCTGCGAAGTACGGTACACGACCGTTCACAGACGTGAGAACGATGCTCCGGGAGGGCAAGGTTGAGGCGGTCGTGATTGGAACACCGCACCCGTTGCACGCTGCTGCGACAATTCAAGCGGCCGAGGCAGGAGTTCACGTTCTGGTCGAGAAACCGATGGCAGCAAGCCTCGCGGATTGCGATGCGATGCTCGCTGCAACTCGGAAGGCCGGTGTGACTCTCAGCGTCATCAGTCAGCGGCGATTCTACGAACCCGTAGCGCGGATGAAGGCGGCGATCGAGGCCGGGAAGATCGGCACACCGATCCTCGGCGTCTTCCAGATGTATAGCTGGCGCGACCCGGCCTATTACCTTTCCGATCCCTGGCGCGGGCGGTGGGATACGGAAGGCGGCGGGGTTCTGGTGAATCAGTCGCCGCACCACTTCGATATCCTCCTCTGGCTGATGGGGCCGGTAGCGGAGGTGAGCGGCTACTGGGCGAATCTCAACCACCCCACCGTCGAGGTGGATGACACGGCGGTGGGCTCTCTCCGGTTCCGCAACGGTGGGTTGGGGTCGATCGTTACCAGCTTGTCGCAGAAGCCAGGGATTCACTCTAAAATTCACGCACACGGATCGAATGGAGCATCTATTGGCGTTGAAACCGACCGTGGGGCGACATTCATTGCCGGGGTATCGGAGATTGCCGAACCGCCGACGAACGATATCTGGACGATTCCTGGTGAGGAACACCTTCTGCCGCGGTTTCAGGCAGAGGATCGGGCCACCTTTGTACGCGTAAGCGCCACGGTTCACTACCACGCTCTCCAGATCACGGATTTCCTCCAGGCAATTCGAGAACAACGACTACCGCGGGTCACGGGAGAAGATGGTCGGGCCGTGGTGGAACTGTTCGCGGCAATCTACCAGACCAGTCGCGAACGCCGCGCGATCTCGCTGCCGATTCCGGTTGGGGGCGGATAGCGGTTTATTTGCCTCCTCTGTTCGCTTCCAACCCGTTACCTTGTCCCCTGTACCGGCCGCCCGAGGCATTGCCCCTCAAGGGCGAACAACACTCCGAGGAATGAATGGACACGATCGCAGTAGGCACGGACATCGTCACGGACACCCGCGATTACGAAGGTTGGGTGGCACGCTTCGGCCCCTTGTACGCTCCCGATCTCAAGTACAAGCATGCCGAGATGGCCGACCCCAACAATCCATTTCCATTCTTTAGGGGCACTTACTATCGGTGGATTCGGCTCTGGCTGACGCGTTCCCCCGAGTTACTCGATGTTCCCCGGGTTCTGGCGGTCGGAGATCTTCACGTTGAGAACTTCGGTACCTGGCGCGATTCCGATGGCCGGCTGTGTTGGGGCGTCAACGATTTCGATGAGACTGATGAACTGCCGTATACTACCGACCTCGTGCGGCTCGCAGCGAGTGTGCGATTCGCTCGCAAAGGTACGCACTTGCGAGCGAAGCTCGGTGCCGCTTGTCGGGCTATTTTGGATGGCTATCGGGAGTGTCTGCGGGCTGGTGGGCGGCCGTTTGTGCTGGAGGAACGTCACCCGCATTTGCGGGGGGTGGCGATGGCTGCGGATCGATCTCCCCCGCGATTCTGGGAAAAGATGACGAAGTTGCTGAGCGATTCACCCGTCGACCTGCCACCAGCCGCGAAAGCAGTTTTGATGCGGGACTTGCCCAACGAGGGACTGGATCTGGCTTTTCGGGTTCGCCCACGGATAGGAATGGGAAGTCTTGGCAAGCCGCGGTATGTTGCTTTGGCGGAGTGGTCCGGCGGGTGGATCTGTCGGGAAGCCAAGATGGTCACTCCGCCTGCCACGTCCTGGGTAGCCGGAGCAACGACCTCGGGTGGGTCGCGAATGGCCGAAGCAGTTGAGCATGCCGTCCGGGCAATCGACCCGTTCTACCGCCCCGGTTCAGCGTGGGTGGTTCGTCGGCTGGCCCCACATTGTTCCCGCATCGAACTCGATCATCTGGTTGGGGCCGATCTGGAACGTGTCTTGCACGCAATGGGTGCGGAGACGGCAAATATCCACCTGGGGACTTCGGGAACTGCCGGGGCCATTCTGCGGGATCTGGATGGACGGCCCGAAGACTGGCTGAAGCAAGCAGCCAGGACGATGGCCGATGAGATTGAGGCAGACTGGAAAAAATGGCGGCGAGCAAGCAAGGTTTGAATAGTGGAGAGTGGAAAGTTGAAAGTGCGAGCAAGCAAGAAACAGTAGTGTGAGAGGGGATGAAAAAAGACCAAAACCTCAAACGGTTTTGGTCTTTTTTCATCCCTCATCCCTTCCCCCGACTCAGCATCCCGCTAAACGTGTTCGAGCAGCCATTTCCTCGGAGCTTGGAAGCCGAACCCGCCACGCCAACCGACACAGAACCAGCAACCGGATCACCAAGTAGCTGATATCGAGTTGCCACCACCGCAGGCCATGACGCGCGGACGATGGGAATGCGTGGTGGTTGTTGTGCCACCCCTCACCCAACGCCAGCACGCCAACAACGGCGTTGTTTCGACTTTCATCTTCGCAGGCATAGGGTCGCGCGCCCCACAGGTGACAAACCGAGTTCACACTCCAGGTTACATGGTGCCCCAGGAAGATTCGCACCAAACCGCCCCACACGAATCCGGCTATGGCCCCTCGCCAGCCACCCACGGCCAACCCGATTGAGGCGGGTAGGAGCACTCCCAAAAGCGCCCAGAGCGGGAATAGCTTATCCACCATCCGCAACATGCGGCTTTTGCGAAGATCCCCGGCATAACGATCGAGCCAGTCCGGCATCGGAGCAAACGCCCAGCCAATGTGGGCGTGCCAGAATCCCCGAAACAACCCCCAAAGCCCTTTCCCGTGTGGGTATGGCGAGTGAGGATCGCCATTCTGATCACTGTGTTGGTGATGCAGGCGGTGCCGTCCAACCCAGGAGAGCAGAGGCCCCTGGAAGGTCATTGATCCGAGAACGCCGAGAATGAATTGGACTGGTGCCACAGCCTGGAACGACCGGTGTGTGAACAGTCGGTGAAATCCAACCGTGATCCCAATCATGGTGAGTAGATACATTCCAACCATCAGGCCTATATCGAGCCAGCCAAATCCCAAGCCCGAGAATCCTTGGAGTATCGCCGCGGCCACAACCCCGATAAGCGGAACGGTCACGCCAATGAACGTGCCAAGCCACGCAATGATTCGCCGCCCAAGACTGTATGTCTGCTGTG
>DASZJS010000377.1:0-9167 GCA_035947935.1 Gemmata sp.
GATGCCCCCAGACTTGAATGCCGAACCCGTTGAGGTCGAGGTCTTCGCCCTTGTCGAGTTCTCCGGGGCCGCCGTACTCAATCGCCAGTCGTAAGTAGGCCCAGAAGCTCGACCGTTCCCCTTGCATGTCGAATCCGGAGGCATCCACGTCAGCCTCCAGAAGCCAACGCCAGGCTCGCCGCTCGTCCTTGGCAGCATCGCTCGCTTCCTCTTGCCAACCCTTCAATACGCGGGACAGGTTCTGGCTCGCGGTCTTCCAGCCCTTTTGTTCCGTGATGTGCAGTCGCAACTCATCGGGAGCGGCCTCCAGAGTGGCGTTCGGTACCACTTTGAGCGCCTCGAAGAGCTTGTGTTCCAGTAGCGAACATCGCCACGGAGACCACAGGTAGAACGTAACCCCGGTCGTTTCCATCGTGAGCCCGAACAATTCGACCCGCATAACGCGACTCCTCACCACTTCGCCTGACCGCATACCATACTATGCCTGTGTGCAATCTAGCTCCGTGCAGACCGCAGGGGAAGGTGGCGCAAGTGTAACTCATCCCGGACGGATGAAATGGATTTTCCGGAAAGACAACCTTGCGATGAAACTACCGACGATTATCGAATACCCCATCATTGCGATTGGCGACCTGCACGGACAGGTCGAGTGGTTGAATAAACTCGTGGTCCGGCTGAAGGAACTCCCCGAGTGGCCTGTCGCTAAACTTGTATTCCTGGGCGATCTCGTGGATCGCAACGACACTGTGAAGGAACTGGTTTCGCGCGTTACCGAATTGGTCGCGGAAAAGCCCGGTAGCACCTGCGTGATGGGCAACCACGATCTGGCTCTGGTGAAGGCGGCCGGACTCGATGGGCCGCCATCCGAATCGTGGACCCGACGCTATGCCGATAACTACGACCATGTCTCGACATTTATTAGCTACCTTGGCAAGGAACCGCAGTATTACAGCGCAGACGACTGGCGGAACGATCTGCGACTGCTGCGCGATGCGATTCCACCCGCTCACCGCGACTTTCTGGTCAATCTTCCATGGGTGGCGGAAGCCGAGGGACACATTTTCCTGCACAACGGGTTGTCCCCGGAACTCGACTGTCCGCCATCCGTTCAACTGGAGTGTCTCAAGCGAAAAGTGTGGGATCGGGCCACAGTGAATCCGAAATTCGGAACCGATACGGATCGGTTGTTCAACCCGGAATACACGGTATGGCTTGGGGCCGACAAGCGGCTATCGGCCAATCCGCTGCCATTTCCGGGAAAGGTGCAGGTGAGTGGACACATTCGGATCGATGAGCCGGATGCCAACGCGGTAAGAATTCGGATCGATACAAGCGGAGGAGTTCGCGAACCCCTCACTGCCTGTTTACTCCGCGATCCGGTTTCCGAGCCGGTTTTCATATTCAGTACGGGAAATGAATAGCACTCAGAACAATGCATATATTATTCCCAACACTCCCGCGACGATCAGGAGGAGGATCGTGTAATTCAACAGGAGAACCAGGCATGCGCGGCCAAACCTGGTTGGAAGAATGCTGGACAGAACCCATGCGGAGACTGGGAAGCCGATACCTAGACCAAAGATGAGGGAGGCAAGCATCAGGCCACCGCCTACAAACCGACCGTCATCGAACGGACCCACTCCAAACAGGAAGCTCATCAGAAGGCCGGTCAGAAAACCGACTACAGCCAGCACAAAAACACAGAACATCCCCTTACCGAGTCCAGGTTCGGGAATTGCCTGGACTCGCCGCTTGATGTGGCGATATCCGATCCACTCATCGAGTTCCTCATCGTCGGAATCGGTTTCCGAGGCCGGGGACGCCCCGAGAAGTTTGTTCGACAGCGTCACTGCGGCGCGAAAAATCACCGCGCCGCCCACGAGTAGGCCAGCGAGTACAAAGATGCCCCAACAGGCGAAGGCCCCAAAAGCCATTCTCACAGCAAGCTCCCGTCTAGCTTAATGTGTCCTTCCTCCGACCAAGACGCTGGAGACGCGATGCCAATTCTCTCCAACATTCAAAACGCACGAATTGTATTGCACTGCTGGTAGAGGGCAACAGCCTGTAAATCAATCGAGGGTCGATACAACACACCCGACCAGACTCGGGGAGCAGGAGAAGATGGTGGGAGAGAATATCCACGGAATGGAAGAGCGGTCGGTATCGGCGCGGTTGGCGGTAATGATGTTCCTGCAATACGTTGGGCTTGGGGCATGGATCGTTCCGCTGACGCGCTATCTGCCGGCAACCCCCGAGCGGGGCGGCCTTGGGTTCAGCCCAACCGAGGTCGGATTCGTTTATATGACTCTCGCGGTTGGTGGTCTGGTTGCCCCGTTTGTGGTTGGACTCCTGGCGGATCGGTGGTTCGCAGCCGAGAAGGTCATTCGCTGGTCGCATCTGGTGATGGCTGCATTCATGGCGATTGCCGGATGGTGGTGCGACACACACAAGGGTGCCGCCGCGAATCCCGCGGTGGCAGTTGGTCCGCTGATTGCGATGATGCTCGTTTACTCGGTGGGGTGCCAGATCACGCTGACCCTCACAAACGTCATCAGCTTCCGAAACCTGCGCGATTCCGATGAATCGTTTGGTTACGTTCGACTGGTCGGCACGTTCGGCTGGATAGTGGGTGGGGTTGCGGCGGGGTGGTTGCTCACCCCACTCTCTTCGCAACCGCTTTACTTTGCCAGTGTGGCGTCGTTCGTCATGGTGGCGTTTTCCCTGACGTTGCCGCATACGCCACCAAAGGGATATGGCCGACCCATTGCCGAGGTTCTTGGGCTTCCGGCTCTCAAGATGCTCCGCGACCGCTCCATCGTGATTTTTGCCGCAGTTCTGTTCCTCGGGAACATGCTGAACCAGTTCTACATCCTGTTCGCAGCGCGCTATCTGCATGAGCGCGGGGTCCGAGTGGATCTCGGGTCGCTTGGGAGTTGGGGACCGGAAGTAATCATGACGCTCGCCCAGTGGTGCGAGATGATCTGCATGGCCTTGACGCCCTGGCTGGTGAGGCGACTGGGATTGAAGCGGCTCATGACGATCGGGGTTTGCGGATGGGTGCTTCGGAATTCGCTCTTTTACTCGGATAGCGTGCCGTGGGTGGTTGCGGTCGCCGTCCCGATGCACGGCTGGAGTTACGCATTCTTCGGTATGCTTGGGGCACTTTTCGTGGACCGTGAGGCACCGGAACACCTTCGTGCAGGCACGCAATCGCTGGTGACGTTTTTGGCGAGTGGGCCCGCGGTCATGGCCGGATACTATTTTGCGGCCCGAGTAGTCGAGGCCCAGAGCCCTGAAGGAGTGACGAACTGGCCGGCTGTCTGGTTCATCCCATTCGTCGGGTACATCGTTGCGCTGGTGGTATTTGTCTCTCTGTTTCGCGAACCACCCGAGCGAACCGGAGGATAGGACCAATAACCGCCGACACGTAGCAGACAGGGTCACACAATGGCTCACTTCTTCAAGTACAAATCTGTAGCCGAGCTTGAAGCCGAGAAAGCACGGCTTGGAATCGCCTTGCGATTCTCGGACGATCTATCGCCGCTGTTTCAGCCCATCGCGATTGGCGGGCGGACAGTTGGGAACCGGTGGTGCATTCACCCGATGGAAGGATGCGATGGGGAACTCGATGGCCGACCGGGCGAACTTACCTTCCGCCGATTCCACCGATTCGGGGCTGGTGGGGCAAAGCTGATTTGGGGCGAGGCCTGTGCCGTCACGGAAGAGGCCCGGGCCACGCCACGGCAAATCTGGCTGAACGAATCGACAAAAGCCGACTTCACCCGCATGGTCGCGGACAGTCGTTCTGCCCATCGGGAGGCGAATGGCTCGGATACAGATTTGCTTATTGGTCTGCAACTCACACATTCGGGGCGATACAGCCGCCGACCGATCCTTGCCACGTACGATCCGATCCTCGATACACGTACCCGCGGCGTTACCCCCGATTATCCACTCATCTCCGACGATGATCTGAAACGACTGGTCGATGCCTACGTTGCTGTGGCAAAACTAGCCGTGGAAGTGGGGTTTGATTTCATCGATGTGAAGCAATGCCACCGCTACCTGCTGAGTGAGTTACTCGGAGCGCGCAATCGGCCCGGGCCATTCGGCGGGAGCTACGAGAACCGCACCCGGCTTGCCCGGGAGATCATTCAGGCGGTACGCGCAGCGATCCCATCCCACATTCTCCTGGCTACCCGCCTGAACATCTTCGATGGCATTCCGTTCCACAAGGGTGAAGGCGACGATGGTCAGCCGGATACTCATTCGCTACCTCTCGCAAACGGCTGGGGAATGTCAGAAACCGATCCTTTCACACCGGACCTCACGGAACCGCTTCGATGGATTGCGGAGATGCGGATGCTGGGTGTGACCCTGGTGAATACCACGATGGGTAATCCGTATGCCCAGCCGCATTTTGGCCGACCGTTCGAGTACCCGCCGCCCGATGGCTATGAATCGCCCGAACACCCGCTGATCGGTGTGGATCGCCATTTCCGGGCAACAGAAATCATTCAGCGAGCGAATCCCGATCTGGCGGTTGTTGGCACTGGCTATAGCTATTTGCAGGAGTTCATGCCGCAGGCGGCCGCGGCAAACGTCCGAGATGGGCGGGTGAACATCGTGGGAGTTGGTCGTGCAACGCTGGCTCAACCGGACTGGGTGCGCCAACTGCTCGATCACGGCAAACTGGATCGCAAGCGTGTGTGCCGCACGTTCTCCTATTGCACGGCTCTAATGCGGTCGAAGAATCACCCGCTCGGTCAATATCCAACAGGCTGCCCACCGTTCGACAAGGAAGCGTATGGCGAGGTGTGGAAAGAAGTGCAGGAGTTGGGGGCATCAGCCCTCACCCCCCAACCCCCTCTCCCTGCGGGAGAGGCGGAGTAAGAGGGGACAGAGGCTGAAAACATCTACATTAACGGTCGCCCCTCATCGCGCTGGGGCATTATTGGGGAGTCATTCATGGACAAAATCACTGTGACCGAGGCTCGTAAGGCCGAGGCGGTGGGGCGACACATCAAACTTCAAGGATGGGTTCGCACCCGGCGGGACTCCAAGGGTGGGTTCAGCTTCATCGAACTCAACGATGGGTCGTGCCAGGGGAACGTCCAGATCGTTGCCCCAGGCGAGTTGTCGAACTACGAAACCGTCGTGAAACACCTGCCCACGGGGGCTAGCATCAGCGTCGATGGCGAGGTGAAGGCATCCCCTGCCAAGGGGCAGGCGACGGAGGTACTTGCCAGCAGTGTCGAACTCATCGGCACTGCCGATCCCGAGAATTACCCGCTTCAGAAGAAGGGGCACACGTTCGAGTTCCTCCGGAGTATCGCCCACCTGCGCCCACGGACCAACACGTTCGGGGCGATTGCACGATTGCGGAATCAGGTGTCGAAGTCGATCCACGACTTCTTTTACGAACTGGGCTTCCTCTACATCCACACGCCAATCATCACTGCCAGCGATTGCGAGGGGGCCGGGGAACTATTTCGGGTCACAACCATCGATGTGGACCATCCACCCAAGGCCGAGGGCAAAACGGACTTCACCAAGGACTTTTTCCACAAGCCAGCCTTTCTTACCGTGAGCGGTCAGTTGCAGGTGGAAGCGTTCGCCTGTTCGCTCGGTAAGGTGTATACCTTTGGGCCAACATTCCGCGCTGAGAACTCGAATACGCCGCGACACTTGGCCGAGTTCTGGATGATCGAGCCCGAAATGGCCTTTTACGACCTGAATGACAACATGGCACTGGCCGAGTCGTTCCTCAAACGGATCATCCGCGATGCCTTGGAGAAATGCCCCGAGGACATGAAATTCTTCCAGGAGCGAGTCGATAAGGAGTTGCTCGCCCGCCTCGAAAACGTGCTGAACAATCCGTTCAAGCGCGTGTCGTATACTGAGGCGGTGGAGATTCTGCTCAAGACCGGGCGGGAGTGGGAGTTCCCGGTTGCATGGGGCAAAGACTTGCAGAGCGAACACGAGCGATATCTGGCCGAACAGCACTTCAAGAGTCCCGTGATCCTGTTCGATTACCCGCGTACCCTGAAGCCGTTCTACATGCGGGTGAACGACGATGGGAAGACAGTGCGGGCTATGGATGTCCTGGTGCCGGGAGTTGGCGAGATCATCGGTGGCAGCCAGCGCGAGGAGCGTCTGGATATGCTGGAACTGAGGATGAGGGAGCAGGGATTGAACCCGGAAGCCTACGGCTGGTACCTCGACCTGCGGCGATACGGAACGATCCCGCACGCGGGCTTTGGCCTCGGCCTTGAACGAACAATTCTGTTCCTGAGCGGGATGGCCAACATCCGCGACGTGATCCCGTTCCCACGGACGCCGGGCAATGCGGAGTATTGAAGCGTGCGATCGCCCAACCACTTTGTCGGCCCGGTTGCATGTTTAATGTATATGGTCACCGCTGATGAGTACGATGTGTTTGCCCTTGGGAGTGTTGCGGGTACACTGCCTTAACCACACTGGGGGAAACACGCCATGTTTCGCATGTTCGTTTGTGGAGTTATCGCGGTGACGCTACCTGCCGACTTAATCGCTCAGGGATACCAGCGGCCACCGAAGGCGGTGACGGATATCCTTGATGTCCCACCAACTCCGGCAGTGTCGATCAGCCCAACGGGCGATTATCTGCTTCTCATCCAGCTTTCCCGCTATCCCTCCATTGAGGAAGTTGCCGCACCGCAACTGCGATTGGCCGGATTGCGAATCGACCCCAAGACAAACGGCCCGGCCCGCAGTGGGCGCGTTACAGGATTGACGCTCGTTTCTCTCCCTGGCGGTGAACAAAAGAAGCTCAGTGTACCGCCCGATGCCCGGTTTGGCTTCCCGCTTTGGGCACACGATGGCAAACGCTTTGCATTCACCAACACCAAGCAAGACAAGATCGAAGTGTGGGTTGGCGAAGTGGCAACCGGCGACCTCTGGCCGGTGTCGGCTATCGCCCTCCAGGACGGGATCAACGCGACAATTGGCGACCCCGTCCAGTGGATGCCCGATAGCAAGCGATTGCTCTGTCAGGTGGTCACCGATCCGGGTGGGAAGGATCGCCGCGGTCAACCGCCGGTTCTGCCGCTCGCTCCAGTCGGGCCAGTGGTTCAGGAAGGTGAGGGCAAGGCCGCTCCCGTTCGCATGTTCCAGGATATGCTGAAAGATCCGCACGATGAGGCTCTATTCGATTACCACGCCAGCTCCCGTCTTGTGGTGGCCACGGTCGAGAATAAGCCCGAGGCCGGGAAGCCCGTGGCGTCTCTCGAATTACCCCTCCGCGGCGTTTTCTACGATGTCACTCCCTCCCCGGACGGCAAGCTGTTGCTCGTGACGCGGATCAAGAAGCCCTATTCGTATCTGTATCCGTATTCGTCGTTCCCGCGGATCGTCGAGGTGTATCGGTTCAACGGCGAATTGCTTGCCACGATCGCCGACCAGCCACTCCAGGATAAGGTGCCGATCGAGGGTGTGCCGGTTGGTCCTCGGTCGATCAAGTGGATACCGATGATGCCTGGCACGCTGGTTTGGGTCGAGGCTCTCGATGAGGGCGATCCGAGGAAGAAGGTGCCGCACCGGGACGCTGTGTTCAGCTCTACGGTTGGAAGTACGCGGGAGCCGCTTGTTATCCTGAAGCTGGAACACCGCTTTACCGGGCTCGACTTCTTCCAGACCGACAACCGGATGCTCATCCGCGATTACGACCGCGAACGAAAGTGGGCGCGGACATTTCTGGCGTCCACAACCGTCCTCCTCGGTGGAGAAGCGAAGCTGGTGTTCGAGCGATCCAGCCAGGACCGCTACGGCGATCCCGGCACGCCGCTTACGCGCTCACTGCCAAGTGGGCATCGCATCCTCCGGAATGCAGGTGATCCGGCTGGCGATACGATCTGGCTTTCCGGTCCCGGTGCATCCCCCCAAGGCGACCGTCCATTCCTCGACCGATTCAATGTGAAGACCGGCCAGACCGAGCGCGTGTTCCACTGCGCGGAAGGAGTGTATGAGGATGTCGTTGCCGTGTTGAACGCGACTGGAAGTAAGTTGCTCGTTCGACGGGAATCCGAAACCGAACCTGCAAACTACTTCTACCGCGACCCGAACCACCAGAAGCAACTGACTCACAATACCGATCCCGCACCGGAACTTCGCAAAGCGAAGAAGCAACTCGTCACGACCAAGCGATCCGATGGAACGACGATTAGCTTCACCCTCTACATGCCACCCAACCACAAGGAAGGCGAGAAAGTCCCGGCCGTCTTCTACGCTTATCCGGTGGAGTTCGCATCGGCCGATACTGCTGGTCAGGTGATTGGTTCGCCGCACCGGTTCACGGCGGTCGGCGGCTATTCGCACCTGTTCTTTCTCACACAGGGCTACGCGGTGATGGAAGTGTCGATGCCCGTGGTCGGCCCACCCGCTACTGCTAACGACACGTTTGTGGAACAGCTTGTCTCGAACGCGAAAGCGGCTCTCGACAAGGCGGGAGAACTGGGGGTCGATACGGGTCGGGTTGGGGTGATGGGACACAGTTACGGGGCGTTCATGACGGCAAACCTGCTGGCCCACTCGGATCTGTTCCGGGCCGGAATCGCCCGCAGCGGTGCCTATAACCGGACGCTCACTCCATTCGGTTTCCAGAACGAGCGGCGAACATTCTGGGAATCGCCCGATGTGTATGGAAAGATGTCGCCGTTCTACCATGCGAACAAGATCGGGCAACCGCTCCTGTTGATCCACGGTGCAGCAGATAACAATCCCGGGACGTTCACAGTTCAGAGTGAGCGGATGTATCAGGCAGTTCGGGGGAACGGTGGAACGGTTCGGTTGGTACTTCTGCCGCACGAGTCGCACGGTTACGAAGCTCGGGAATCCATCGAGCATGTGCTGTTCGAACAGTTCGCGTGGTTCGATAAATATGTTAAGAAGTAAGGCGATGGGGAAATAAGCCCAGGCCTTCGACCTGGGCTGACAGAACGAGCCTTTCAGGCTCGGATCGCGGCCCGAAGGGCCGCTTCTGTAAGCCCAGGTCGAAGGCCTGGGCTCACACGGGTCCCGTCTCACTCACCCGGCCTTCGGGTTCACGCCCCACGGTTCAATCTGGCGCAATTTCTTGTCAGCCAGCGCCCGATATCAAGCTGGCAGATCGAACGCGGCCAACACCCCGG
>DASZJS010000378.1:0-3639 GCA_035947935.1 Gemmata sp.
GTCTACACTCCAGACAATACCTCTCCCTATGTGATCTCGATTGAACCATGCCGTTCTGGTCCGGAGATTGGCATGTCTCTCGCCGATGACTTTCCCGAAATCGCAAAGCGGAACGAGCCGCTTGCTCCTTACACGCACCTGAAGATTGGCGGACCAGCGGAATTGCTGATCCAACCCCGGGACGTGGATGAACTCCGGGCCGTCCTCACCGCCTGCCAAACTCAGAAGGTGCCAGTTCGGATGCTTGGTGGCGGAAACAACCTGCTTATCCGGGACGATCCTGTTCCCGGAGCGGTCATTCGCTTGACGGCACCCGCGTTCACGATGCTCGAATGGGATGGCAAGCGAATCACTGCGGGCGGTGGCTGTCTGCTGTTCGATCTCATTGCTTTTTCGGTTCGGCAAGGGCTGACCGGACTCGAAACTCTGGTGGGAATTCGCGGCACGGTTGGTGGAAGCGTGCGCTGTAACGTCGGGGACCGGGCTGGCGAAATCAGTCAGGCGGTTCGCGAGGTGCGCGTGTTGACCGATGCGGGAAAGGTCCAGGTTCGCACCCGCGACGAGCTGACATTCTCCGAACACCAGAGCGACATCGATGAGCCGGTAATCCTCTCGATCGTCTTTGAACTGGAGCGCGATGACCCTACGGCGGTTCTCAAGAGGATGCGCAAGGCGTGGATTTTGAGGAAAGCAGGTGAGCCTCTCAGCTTCCAGGCTTTTGTCCGCCTGTTCCGCAATCCACCTGGTCAGACAGCCGCTGCGCTGATCGATAGAGCCAGCTTGACCAAAACGCGCGTAGGTGGGGCCGAACTGAGCGAGCGGAACTCGAACTATGTGGTCGCTCATCCCGGAACCACCGCCGCCGACATCCTCCAACTGGCCGACCACGTTCGCGCCCGGGTCAAGGAACGCACGGGCGCAACACTGGAGCGGGAGTTACACGTCTGGTGACGCGCGGGAAAAAGACCAAAGCCGATGATGATCCGGCCACGAACGCCGCGTCACGACGAGCGATCCGACGCCTGGTTGCTGTGATTCTCACGCTGGCCATCGTTGCCGGGTTGGTATGGGGTGTATCGCGTCTGGGCGATGAAGCTCGTCGAGGAATCGGGATACGGGACCGCTATTCCGTTCGGTTCGCGGAAATCGAATGCGAACCCCCTCCCGGATTCGATCGGCCCACATTTCTATCCGAAGTACGATACGTCTCGAACTTCCCGGAACTGTTTCAGTCTCTCGACCCCAATCTCACCGCAAAACTCACCGCGGCGTTCACCGCGCATCCGTGGGTTGCCGGTGTTGAGAGCGTTTTCGTTGAATCGAACGGAACGGTTCGGGTGAAACTGAAGTTTCGCACTCCGGTGCTGGCGGTACGGACGGTTGGTGGAACGCGGATCGTGGATGGAGCGGGCGTGTTGCTGCCGATGGCAGCCGATCCCGATGGCTTGCCGGAACTGCTTACGTCCGTGCCGACACCAACCACATCAACCGGACAAGTCTGGACTGATGAAATCGTGAAACGTGCCGTGGAACTGACCGAATTGCACCACCCACGGAAACTGGAGAAGACGGCCACAGGCTGGCGGCTCACAATGGCCGATGGGAAGACGCTGGCGCTTGAGCGGTGATGGCACGTTGAATTGCAAAATGGTGAGATGAGAGAGTCGAGACAAAGTTCGGTCTGGTGGCTAACTCTTCTTCAACAGTGCATCGACCACAAAGCAGCCTCGTACATGGATGCTTTCGCCTCGGCAATGGTTCAGGATCTCTTCATTGTCGCACCCAGCATCCTGAAGGGCATCAGCCAAGATCGGCATCGGGTCGAAGGCTTTGTCGGAGTAGATGCCAGCAGCGAGAGCAAGGACAGAGGAAGTGAGTAACGAAGGATCAAAGGTAACCGGACGAAAGGGAAGAGGACCAAATATATCTCGGAGGAGGTTGGCCTGAATTGCCTTCTCCTTCTCTTGGTTGCCGCTGGATATCGCAGCAGTAGCTGCAATTAAGCGGGTTCGTATTTCCGAGTCAGTCATAGTGGCCAGGTGCAGTGCCCTTTGCCAAGTCCCTGCGAGAGGAAATGGGTAATCGAAATCGAACCACTGAGTACTCCTGGATTCCATCTCCTCGGAAGTAATAAGTCCCTCCGCAAACTCCTCAGCAGCCGCCAGGACAATGCTGTTTCGTTCCCCCCGAATCACATTGTTGAGTCGCCGGCAACAGTGGCAGTTGAACAGGCGCAGCTTACGACAGGAAGCCTTCCCTTGAAGGAACTCCAACATCGGACCCGAGTCGTTCGCCGTCCACCATTGCGCTTCAGTCACGGCCTACTCCTTCCCCCTATGACCGATCTGTTGACCTGATGCAACCGTTCGCCCTCGGCTTGGGGAATATCCTCGCACGTAAGAAGGTCAACCGTTTGTCATCCTGCCTAAGCCGTTCCTCGCCTCAATTCCTCCAGCACAAACTGCGACCATGTTTCAAACTGCTCCGTCTGAGCCGCCAGTTCCGCAAGCGGGGCGAAACCACCGTCCGCGAGTGCATCCTCCTTCGATCTCACTTCCGCTCGCGATAGCTCAAATAACTGCACAACACCAAGATGAACGCTCCCAACAGGAGTGCGGTCATCGTTGATGAACCCCAGGAATTGCTCGGTCCAGTCGCCGCCAATCACCACTTCTTCCAATAGCTCCCGCATCATGCCCGTGTGGTAAGGGTCATCGCCGCCACGGGCATCGTCCTCGCTGATGTGTCCGCCAATTCCGATTGACCGCAACGCTTGAAGGCGTTTCTCAGTACCCGCCGAACCGCGGCGATAGTGGAACAGGTTCCTACCATGCTTCAGCACGATATAGGGGATGAGTTGTTTGAATTCGGGGTCGATTTCGACCTCGAATCGGGGGCGAAACTGGAACATGGTGGGATCGAGAATTGCGGTGCGGTAGGTGAGGTCTGCGCAGCGGAAGCCGTGAAAATACCCCGCTGCCCGGAACCGTTCCGTGGGGATCACGAGAACTTTTTCATCGAGAGGCATGACACCATCCTGGCAATCGCTCTTGAGCCTGGGGAATGGGGTTACTGCACGAACCGGAATACGACAGCAACGAGAAGGGCGAACGCGATCATATAGAGCGCAAGCCGAATCGTCTCATCGGCATTGCGGCGAGCGAGCAATCGCTGCAACCCATTCCGGTCTCCCGATTCGATGGCGATCTGGAGGTTCAACTCGTAGCTACTTGGCGGATAATCCCGCAACGCCTCTTCGTTCAACCGCTGCTTTGGGTCGGTTGACAAAAACGTGGGGCCAATTGCGAGGTGGAACCCAAGCTCATTGGAGAACGCGAACGAAGCTGGCCAGAGATCGCGTCGGGTGCTATCGGGGAGCAGATGCCACAGATTGCGGGCCAGGAATTCATTGGGTGTGGTCCCCATCAACAGAACGCGGTAACCATCGACAAGAGCCTGGGTTGCCCCAAGGAGAAGAGGGCCATCTCCGTTCTTCAGCACCGCATCGAGTTGTTCCAGGGTCCGTTCCGGGAGCGTTTGCTCGGGCCACGTCAGGTCGGCAATGGTGCCAGTGGTCCAGTGGGGCGGATAGCGATCTGAGATGGCGAACGGATCGCCGAGATGGCGATAGAGATCGCT
>DASZJS010000379.1:0-3848 GCA_035947935.1 Gemmata sp.
TGGCCGTCGCGTTGCCGTGGCAGTCGCCGTGGTGGGAACTGCGGAGCAGCAAGAACGATTCCCGAACCCGCCACGGGTAACAGTTTGGGATGTGGCAAGCGGGAAAATACTGGCTCGGGTGCCTCAACGTGGAAAGTGTGGGAGCGTAGAACTGAGCCCGGACGGTCGGACGATCGCTATGCGGACATGGATAGGTGGGATCGTCAGCCCGGTGCTGCAAGTCTACGAGGTGGCATCCGGATCGGAACGACTGACCTTCCACCACGATGGCCGGATACAGGGATTTACTTTCTCCCCCAATGGCAAGCTCCTGGCGGCCTCCAGTGCTGAGGCTCCGGTTTACCTGTGGGATATGACCGGCGATCTCAACGGACCGGCAGCCTGGAACCCAGCCGATGCAAACAAGGTGTGGGACGATCTCTCTTCTCTCGATGCCGCCAAAGCCTTTACCGCAATCCGCCGGCTACGTGGAAACCCAACCCCGGCCTTGGCGTTCCTGAAAGATCGCGTGAAACCTCTAGCAGCCCCGAACGCTGACACTCTCAAAGGGTTGTTCGCCGATCTCGCTGCGGAGGACTTTGAGGTCCGAGAGAAGGCTGTCGAGACCCTTGTGGGTTACGATGAGGCAGTTCGACCCGCGATGGAGCGGGAACTCAATCAATCGCAATCCCCTGAAGCCCGTCTCCGACTCAAGAAACTCATCACCCGACTCGATGGCCCGACCCCAATCCGGTTGCGGCTGATCCGAGTGGTGGAAGCCGTCGAAGGGATGGGAACGGCGGAAGCAGATGCACTCCTGGCAACGTGGGCCAAAGAACCGGCAGGCTCTACGCTTGCGACTGAGGCAACTACTGTTCTAGCCCGGCGGCGTAATTGATCGAGAACTCACTTCTGCAATTCTCGTTCGATGCGGTCGATGAGTTCCTTCGCTGGCCAGTTTCGATCTCCGATCGCCACGCTCTGATTTTTCTCCAGCCAGGCCCGTACCTTCTTTTCCGCTGCGACCGCGGTGCTGTGCGTCTTCGCGCCGAAGTGTTTGCTGATCTCACCATAGGTCGCTGCGGTATGCTTGCGGCAGAGGTAAATGGCGAGCATTCGCGGATGCGTGACCGCCCACGCCCTCGATTTTGATTGCAACGTACCCGAGGCCAGCCGTAGCGTGATACAAACGGCCGCATCCACACCGGCCACAGTCACCACCCGAACGGCATGCCGCAGGAGGTCGCCCAGAGCCTCCCGGACCACTCCCTGATCGACGGGGCGGCCGGTGACCTTGGCGTAGTGCCGGACGCTATTGACCGCTCCTTCAAGCTCCCTGACGTTTCCGTGCAGGCTGGAGGCAAGCGATTTCAACACGGGATCGGGGATCGTTGGGTGCGTGCCGGTCGATTTCTTGCGAAGGATTTCGAGCCGCGTTTCGGGGTCGGGTGGAAGCAAACTCCAGACCGCTCCGCCCAGCAATCGATCCAACAGTTCGGGCATCAGTTCATCGGCCAGTCGCGGGTGACAGTCCATCGTCACCACCACCTGCCAACCATCGGCGACCAGTGCATCGAATGTGTGCAGGAATTCCGCCTGGGTTGCTTTTTTGGTCGCCAGAAAATGCAGATCGTCGAGGAGCAGAGCCGAGCACTCGCGGAACTGGCGACGGAACGCTGCCATCTTGCCGTGCTGCGATGCCTGCACGAACCGGGTGGTGAACTCCTCGGCGGTGACATAACACGGCCGCTGGTCGCTCTTTCGCTTGAGTCCTGAAAAAATGCCTTCGAGCAGGTGAGTTTTGCCGGTTCCTACCGGACCATGAATCACCAGGGGGTTTACTCCCTCGCCTGGTTCTTCCACCACACTCAACGCGGATGCGTGGGCCACCCGATTGCACGACCCAACAACAAACTCGGATAGCAACTTCCACCGCCGACCTGCTCTCGCGGATGCAATCGGTCTGGCCAGTGCTACTACTTCCGGATTCTCTCGCTTCGCCTTTGATTTCGGCGTCGGAACCGGGTCGCCAAAGAGGTCGAGTCGGGGACGGCTTTCCAGGCTTTTTTCCAGGGGTTTGCACCCCTGGCTATTAATTGTCGCCCCGTTGGGGCTGCCTCCCGTCTCCTGCCCCCTGTCTCCTGTCCCCTGACCACTGACGGCCAACTCATCCACCACCCAGTTGACCATAATGCCTGGGCCGTATATCTCGGTTACGGCCTCGCGGATGGATGCACTGAAGGTGTGTTCGAGCCAGTCCAGACATTGCTGGTTGCGGACGGCAACGACAACAACATTGCCGAGTGGGACAAAACAAGCGTGCCCCTGAAACCAGAGCCCAAAGCGAGCTGCGCCAACGCGTGCTGACACGACATCGGCCAATGTCCCGGTGGGTGTCGATGTGCGTTGAATAACGGGGATATTCGGATGCGTCTGCTCGGCTCCGACATCCGAACTGCTGGGAGTGGTTGTGGCAGTCCGGCTGAGAACCGATGAACGACTGGGAGCACGGGCGGGCACGGACAGACTCCCTGCCACAGCGAGCCATTCGTGTCTCGCTACGGTCGGTGCGGTTGCGAAGTTGTTGCTCCAGGGCTTCTACATAAGTATGTGCCGACGGAATGGCGCGCCAACGTGCAGGGAGATCAGTTCAGCAAGGAAGTGGTACACGGTACCCGGTGCGACCGGCAGGGTTGAGCGCATGGATATGTGCGACTTATTCGCGCCAGATGGCGCATCTGGCATTGCCGGTAAATTCGCAACTACCGGACGGGACTTGTGACCGCTTACTTCGTACGCGGCTCTTGTTTCATCCACTGCGCCAGAAAGACCTCTCGACGATCCGTTTCCACAAACCCGTGCCGTCGATACAGCCGCAGGGCGGGTTCATTACGGGCATCGACGGAAACGCTCACGAACTGATACCCGGAACTTGCGGCAATCCGATTCGCAAATGCCAGAGCCGTCCCTCCCAAACCCCGACCCCGAACAGACGGAATAAGCCCGAGATACGATAATTCCAGCACAGATGGTTCCGGACCCTTATCGAAAAGCAACACTCCGATCGGCTCTGCGCCTTCATCGATCGTGTGCCACCACGGACAATTGGCCGGACTGCCGGGGGAAAACCCATCGAGAACCTCTTTGGGTGTCCGGACTCCGTTCAATTCCGGGCAATCGAGCGTTGCTTCATGAGTCGCGAGCAACACGCCAGCTTGTTCGACGGTCAGAACGCCCGACCAGGGACAACACCGCACAGGAACCCCCGGCGAATCGCCCCAACCAGCCATGATATCCACATCTCGCCGCATGAATACGAGTTGGGTCACACGATCGAAGCCATTTCGCTCCAGAGGAGCCATGTCGGGGCGTTCTTCGGAGGATGCAAACGCCTGACACACTTTCACCCCAGACTTTTGCAGCCAGTCGCACGCCGATTGCGTCAGCGCATCCTCGATCTGCTCGTTCTCCCCGCGGGGCGGCCAAGCCACCCCCAGTGCGCCGGGCATCACTTGCACCAATATGGCACCATTCACTCGCCCAGCCGCATTCCGTGTGGCGAACAGTCCATCGGGATCGTAATCGCCCGCCGCCAGTGCATCCCGGCATCGCTCCGCACGGAGTTCCTGATCGGAGCCGGTTTGGGAACCCACAAAAACCCGCAATGCGGACATCAGTTCGTGTGGGGCTGGACGAAAAACCGTAATGGAGGACATACCGGAAGTGTAACTCGGCGTGGCCGAACCGCAAGCAAGAGGAGCAAGAGGATTAACCGTGGAGAACATAGAGGGTGCAAAGGAAAACGAAGAGGAATTCTTTCTCCATCTCTCCTGTTTTCGCTCTGCGTTCTTTGCGTACTCCGCGGTTAA
>DASZJS010000380.1:0-3778 GCA_035947935.1 Gemmata sp.
CGAGCGGAGATGGCCTCATACCAGTTGGAGTTGCAGAAACGATCACCAGAAGACGGTTCCGGCCCCGATAATCCTCCTCCTGGATGATCCGTTAAACCGAGTCATGTCCTCTGTCGATCCTCCGGCAATCCCATCCTTATCATTGCCGCCAACAATCCCAGCCCGAAATGTACGGAAACGCACACTCTGGAAGTCTGGTAAGTTGGTGAGTTGATGCTGGTAAGCCGCGAAGAAATTCGGTAAACCTGTAAGAGATTATTTCGGGAACTTACCCTTCCCCTGGTTTCACCGATGACCCAAATACTCGGGGTTGCTCTCACCGGCACAGGGAGCTGCCTGCCATCTCGCGTCGTGCCTAACGATGAGTTCGCTGAGGCCCTGAATCTGGACACGTCCGACGAGTGGATTCGCACTCGCACGGGAATTCGCGCGCGCCGATTTGCCGGGCTCGGAGAGACATCCGCCACACTCGGGACAAACGCGGCCCAGAACGCCCTGGCTGCCGCCCGACTCGATCCTACCGAGATCGACCTGATCGTCTGCGCAACCGTTACACCCGACTTGATGTGTCCGGCCAATGCATGCCTGATTCAAACGGCCCTCGGATGCCGACATATCCCCGCATTCGATATCTCGGCCGCCTGCTCCGGGTTCCTCTACGCCCTCTCCGTGGGATCGCAATTCGTTCGCACTGGCGCAGCCAAACACGCACTTGTGGTCGGAACAGAGGTTCTCACCCGGGCAATGGATCTGACCGACCGCAACTCGTGCATCCTCTTCGGCGATGGAGCAGGAGCAGTGGTTCTCTCCGCGACTCCGGTTTTGAACGTCGGGGTGCGGGTCATCCACCTTTACTCGGACGGCTCCCGGCAGGAGTTGATCCAGGTGCCCAGCCGGGTGACACCAAACCCACCGCCTGGCCCAGCCATGCTCCAGAGACTCGATTACCTGCGCGTGAGTGGACGAGAAGTATTCCGGTTTGCCGTCACGCGGATGGTTGAACTCATCCAGCAGGCCGAAATCGACTGCCGGGAACTGGAGCTGAATGGTCCAGACGTTCTCATCCCGCATCAGGTGAATCAGCGGATCATCGATTCCGCCCTGGAACTCACAGGGTTCCCGAAAGAGAAGGTCATGGTGAATCTGGACAAGTACGGGAACACATCGGCTGCTTCCGTGCCGATTGCTCTCGATGAAGCGCTCAAAACAGGGCGATGCAAGCCCGGCGATACTGTCCTGCTCGTCGCGTTCGGGGGCGGTCTCACCTGGAGTTCGGCAATTGTGACGCTTTGAAATGACAGAAGAATGGTGGGGCTCGCAAAGCCTCGACCCACTCTACAAGAAGAATGGTAGGACTCGCAAAGCCTCGACCCACTCTACAAGAGCGTTGCCCGGTTTTGTAGGGTGGGTCGAGGCTTTGCGAGCCCCACCATTCTTGCTCAGCGATCTTCACTTCTTCTTGCCGAGCTTGTAGTCGGTGAGTTCCGAATCGAAGACCCGGACCTTGGCCCAGCCATCCTTATTTTCCTCAATGAACTTCAGGTGTTCGGGGTGGACAGCGTATTTGTCGTGTGCGGCCTTGTCCACAAAGACCAGATGCAGGGCAGCATCCCAGTCCCGGTCGTTCACATCGCGCTTGAAGGAATCTCCGATTGCGCCCGCGCTGAAGAACACCGTCCCATCGTGGTCGGCCAGATACTTCTTGCACGCTTCCACGAGCTTCTGCTTGTTGTCCGAACTGGCATCCTTCAATTTGAAGTAAACCATGTGCCCGATCATGGGGCCGCTGGGCTTCTTTTCCTCTTTATCGTGAGGCTGAACGGCAGAAACCACGACCAGCAATACGCAAGCGAGGAGTGTAGCGCGGACCATGTGGAGAACCTCCGGTCAGAAGGGGGAAACCGAAGGGGATTGTATTTGATCAACGGCTCGTTAGCATTCGGTAAATAAGTCCTCCTGAATAAGCCCACCCTCCTCCCTGACGGCTGAGTATCCCACGCGAACGGGTCTATCTTCCCACTGACCCAGCACTCGCGGCCCGGTTGCGACTCTCAACCGACGATACAGCCAGTGTCGAAATTGCTCCGCGACCCTTGTAACTCTTACACGTTTTGACTTCGGACGATTGCCGACTGTACTTGTTACACCTTTCGTTCGGGCAAGCGCCCCGGTCGGCATTGCTCGCCCGATCCCGAACGTCAACCCACACTGCACGTTAAGCCGACACATTTCGCCCCGGTTCGCGCGCATTCCAGCCACGGCACACCGCTTGCGGTTAGACTTCAGACGCCCCTTGCAATACGCACCGGAGACACCGGCTTCGGCGTCCTACTCCAACGGAGGTCAAGGGAATGACGCTTCGTCGGCCCATTGCTGCACTGCTCGTTGCGATCCTCGGATCGCCGACTGTTGCCATTGCCGCGAACTACAAGACTGTCAACTTCAGCGTGGAAGCGCCCACCCCCGAACTGGCCAAGAAGTTTGGTGAGATGGCCGAGTTCTATCGCAAGGAGAAGGCACTGGAATGGCTTGGTCGTGAGATGCCCCAGTGGCCCGAACGCTGTCCGCTCCAGGTCCAGATCTCGCAGAGTTCGGCCGGGGGAGCAACCACATTCACATTCGGTAACGAGAACGGACGCCCCACGGTGAGTCGACAGTGGATGGAGATTCGCGGCGAAACCAAGCAACTCTTGAACAGCGTTCTGCCGCACGAGATCACGCACACCGTTCTCGCCTATCACTTTGGCCGGGCGGTGCCACGGTGGGCCGATGAGGGTGGGAGTGTCCTGAGCGAGAACGATGAAGAGCGTTTCAGCCACGATGTCAAGTGTCGGGAACTGTTGAATGCGGGTCGCGGCATTCGTCTACGGGTTCTCTTCCGTATGGCCGAATATCCGCGGGACATGTTTGTGCTGTACGCACAGGGCTATTCGATCAGTTCGTATCTGGTGGAGAAGGGTGGCGGCGGTCGCGATGGACGCGGGAAGCTGCTTCAGTTTCTGAGTATTGGAATGCAGGGTAACGACCCGAAATACCATGGAACGCCCGAAAGCTGGAACGATGCGTCTCGCAAAGTATATGGTTTCGATTCGGTGGATATTCTGGAGGAGGCGTGGCTCCAGGCACTTCGGACGCCGCCATCCCGAATAGCGGCCCGGGATGCCGGCAACGGAACGAAGCCAACCACACTTGCGACCTCTACCGGCACGATGACGGCTGGCAACCGGACAGAACTCCGCAGTTCCGCAGCTCCATCAATGCCCTTTCTGGAACCACCCGTGAAAGCTCGCGCTGCGTCTCCGGATTTCGAGCCGACACGCCCGACTTACCTCCCAGCGTCAACTCCGAGCCCGACGGGAACTTCTCCCTCGGTTCGCCCAACGGCTCCGGACTTTCCGCCGCCGGTTCTCCTGCCGCCGGAGATTCCACGTCCAGCCCAACCGCAATAACGAAGACCAACTCAAAACCTCGAAAGCCCGCCCATCACAATGGGCGGGCTTTGTTGTTACCCTGGGGCATCTCCAAGGATTTTGCCGTGACTGTGCCATTCATTCTTGTCTGATGTGGTCCGGGCGCGGGGTTCTTTCTGCTGTTGGAAGCAGAGAACTTCTTTGATTTCAACCTGCTCCCCACCCGCCCGAAACCCGCCATGTGATTTCCCTTCACGAGGTCCCTCCCATGCGTCTCCTCGCGTGTGTTGCGTTCGCATTGACCACATCGATCGTTGTGTCTGCCGATGAATTCAAACTGGAACCTGGATTCAAATTGCTCTTCAATG
>DASZJS010000381.1:0-11821 GCA_035947935.1 Gemmata sp.
TTCCATCCTTAATCACAAATGTTGGGACGGGTTTGTCTGCCGGTCCTTCCTTGAATAGCCCCGTGATATTCCATTTCCCATCCGTGGAACGCTCCAGGTTCAGTTCCGGGTTTTCGAGATCGATCTTCTTGATGACCAGTCGGCCACGATTGAGTTGTTCCTTATCGTGGTACAGGACGGCGGACGGAACACTTAGGAATGGCAAATCCGCTCCCCGGCGAGTCAACTTCAAATCGCTGACCGCAATACCGCCGAGAATCCGCATCCGTGCGGAGCCGATTTGGATATCGACTTGCTCATTCTCGAATTGCGAAAGCAGATGTTCCATCACCTGGGCGCGCACGCGCTCTGGGCTGACCCACGAGTTGGCCAGCCAAACAAGGGCGACGATCGTCGCCACCCCGGACAGGATCAGCCCTCGTATCGCCCAACTCCGCAGCGACATCCGCAACCCGCCAAGTTCACGCCAGCGCTGAAGTACGGTTCTGACCCCGCGTGGATGTACTCCTGGCACTCCGGCAAGTCGCGGAACGATACGCAGAGCCTGGGAATGGGTCAATTGCGACTATGATTGCTATAAAACCACGCTCGTATGAGTATTGATGTCGCCCGAGGTCGTTTACCACTCGATCTTTCCATCGAATTGAACTCGCTGTATCCACGTTCGGATGCGATCGGAGGAAATCGGGAACTCCAAGCTCCCTAGGCACCGATAGAGTAGAGTGTCTAGAATTTGGATAAGTGCCATCCAGAAATGTGGGGGGAGACATTGTCATGAAAGCGCTGATTTTGGTGGATGATGAGTTTGAGGATTTGACGGTCTTCCTCCCGTGGTATCGTTTGCGTGAGGAAGGGATCGATGTCCGACTGGCTTCACCTCGAATGCACATCCTGACCGGCGTACATGGCTACCAGGTGGAACCAGACACCACCATCCACGAAGTGAACCCGGGGGACTTCGACCTGCTCCTGATTCCTGACGGGGTGGCCGTGGAGCGGTTGCGCGTGCGGGAAGAGGCAGTGGATGTGGCCCGAACGTTCATGCAGGAAGGTATGCGAGTCGCGGCGTTCGGACACGGAACCCAATTGCTCATCAGTGCCGGATCTCTGGATGGCCGCCGCGTGACCTGCTCACCGGGTATCCGGGACGATGTTCGGGCGGCGGGGGCAATATACCGGGATGAAGCGGTGGTGACCGATGGGAACTTGTTGACGGGTCGCAGTCGCGAGGATCTTCCCCAATTTGCGCAGACGATGGTCCATATGCTGGGGGTGGGGCTGGCGTGATCTATTAGTCCATTGTCAATGGTCCATCGTCCTTAGTCCGTTGGGAAGAGAGTTGAGCGATTCATCAGCGAGCAAGTAAGCAAAGCGCGCGTTCTAATCGCCGTGATCCTCGAAGGACTATGGACCAATGACCATGGACCAATATCACTCGGGCTCGATAGTGGCAGCGAGACCGCGATCCGCGAATTGTTCGACAAAGAGTTCGGCCCGCTCGAAGTGGGTGATTACGACCAGGGATCGCCCGCGGTGGTGAGCCTCCCACATTCGGAATTCGGCCTCCGCCGATCCGAAACGGGTCAGCTCCATAACCACCTTGGCCACGAACATCAGATCCTTGTCTGTGGCCCGGTGTAAAACCACCTTGAACCGGGGAACTGGGCCATAAGACCCGAAAGCCTGGATATCCGGACGGTCATTCCGCCGGAATGGGGGGCGGATGGACATGGCAACCTCGAGTTCTTCTCGCCAACTGCGATACAGAAGCACCATTTTTGCCAGCGAGACACCATCTGGGCGGAGAGGCTGATACCCGGACGGAGAAGAAGAGCCCCGAACTCCTATCAACCGTAACCCATCCGTGAACCCCTCGTCAAACCGGCAAGAGGTGGGATGTTAAAGCCATCAGGAGAAGGATTCCGAGACTGACGAGCTTGACGATTGTATCATTTTAGCACGAAAGAAAGTAGCAGGCACACGGAGTGTGCCTGCTGCAAACAATATCCAACCCACAACTCCAAAAACATGCCTGACCTGCTTTCTCAAATTCTACACGCAGTTACAGCCCGGAGCTACACACCGATCAAGGCCAAGGCGTTGGCCAAACGACTGGGGGTAACCAATGATGCCTACCCCGAATTCCGCAAAACAGTCCGCGAACTGATCCGTACCGGCCGACTCTCGCAGGGACGGAACCAGACGATCCGCGCGGTTGACCCCCACGGCACCATCACCGGAATCTATCGCCGCACGCAAGCTGGGCACGGCTTCGTTCGCCCGCACGTTGTGGATGGCGTCTTCAAACCGGAGGTATTCATCCGCGAAGACAAGGCTCTCGATGCCTCAAGCGGAGATGAAGTGCTGGTGCGGATCACACGCGAAGCCACACGCATAAAAGATGCCGCTGGGGAGATCGTGCGCGTACTGGAACGGGCAACCCGGACATTCGTGGGCACTTACTTCGAGCGCGACCGCGAAGGGCTCGTGCGAGTCGATGGGACTGTCTTCGCGCACAGCATTGCCGTCGGCGATCCTGGAGCAAAGGGAGCCAGACCTCAGGATAAGGTCGTCGTCGAGATGTTGCGGTTCCCGACGCGTGAGAGTCGGGGCGAGGGAGTGATTGCGGAGGTACTCGGACCCCAGGGTCAGCCGGGCGTCGATACCTTATCGGTGATCCGGGCATTTGGATTACCCGAAGCTTTTCCAGAAGCTGCACTCGCGGAAGCCCGTCAGGTCGCCAGCCAGTTCTCGGAAGACGATCTCGCGGGGCGCGAGGATTTCACTGGCGACACGGTCATTACCATCGACCCCGTCGATGCCCGGGATTTTGACGATGCCATCAGTGTGACGATCGATCCCAAGACCCGGCACTGGGTGTTGACCGTTCACATCGCGGATGTGGGTGCCTTCGTCAAGCCTGGGGGAGCCCTTGATGTCGAAGCGCGCAAGCGTGCGACAAGCGTTTATCTGCCGCAGAGAGTTCTTCCAATGTTCCCCGAAGTGATCTCGAACGGCCTGGCGAGTTTACAGGAAGGGAAGCTCCGATACGTCAAAACCGTGCAAATGGAGTTCACACCGGGGCTCCAGAAGGGACACGTTCGCTTTGCCAATGGTGCTATCCGCAACCGCAAGCGATTCACCTACGAACAGGTGCAAGTGATTCTGGAAACGCTGGATGGGGAACACACAACGCCCTCACCCCCCAGCCCCCTCTCCCCGGGGGAGAGGGGGAGCAAATCAATGCCCCCTCTCCCCCAGGGAGAAGGGGTTGGGGGTGAGGGCGAACATTCGGTTGACGGCGTGCCACAAACGCAAGATTCTGAAATCATCGGCCTCATTCGTCGAATGCGCGATCTGGCCCTTCTTCTCCACAAAAAGCGCTTGAAGCGCGGATCGCTCGAACTGAGCATGCCCGAGGCTGTGCTGGAATACGACGATCAGGGTCGGGTGAGTGGGGCACACTTTGCCAAACACGACCTGAGCCACCAGATCGTTGAGGAGTTCATGCTTGCCGCAAATGAGGCGGTGGCCGAACACTTCACACGCTACGAGGTGCCATTCCTTCGCCGGGTTCACCCAGCCCCCAACGAAGAAAAGCTCGAAGCCTTCGCCCAGTTTGCCAATCTACTGGGACATCCAATCAAACGGCCGCAGGATCGCTTCGAGTTACAGCGAGTATTGCAGGAAACTGCCGACAAGCCCGAGCGAGCGGCCGTACACTTCTCGCTTCTTCGCAGTCTGAAGCAGGCAGTTTATTCGCCCGTACAGGATGAACACTACGCGCTTGCAAGTCAGAACTACTGTCACTTCACCTCACCCATTCGACGCTATCCAGATCTACAAGTTCACCGGCTGTTGGATCGGTGGATCAAATACGGCACTGCATCCGCCGATCTGGATGAACTCACCGCGCTGGGTGCACATTGCTCGAAGATGGAGCGTCGGGCTGAGACAGCTGAACGAGAACTCGTCAAACTGAAGATTCTGACGTATCTCAGTGGCAAGTTGGGTGAGCAACTGGATGCGGTTATAACCGGCGTTGCGGATTATGGCTTCTTCGCCCAGGCCGAGCGGTTCCCCGCTGAAGGGCTGATTCACATCTCATCGCTGGTGGATGACTATTACTGGTTCGATGAGGCAAGCCATACTTTGGAAGGGAAACGCACCAAGCGGCGGTACAGACTTGGGGATCGCGTGCGGGTCGAAGTAGCGCGAGTGGACATTCCGCGGCGAATGCTCGACCTGCGATTATGTGGTAGCTCTCCCACAGCTCGCCAAGCCACCCCAGATGAGTCGCCAAGCGATGGGCGAATTGACCGCCGAATTCGCAAAAAGGGCAAGCGGAAGGGGTGAGCTTGTGTTCAGAGAAAACAATTATTTAACTGAACACTTAACACTCACCCCGAACACTAACCTGGTTTAAGGCAACTGGTAATAGCGGTACATATACCGCTGTCGAGCGTAGATGTTCGGGGAAGGGTACGGGACGATCTGCACCGCATTGTTGCCGATCAAGTAATCTGGATTGAAGATCGTCGGATATCCCCGATACATGGTGTAAGAGTTGTTCCTGCCGGAGCCATACCTCGACCAGCCGTAATGGTCATACGGACCCATGCCATAATTATTCCACCCATTTGAAGTGACCCCATTCTGCGACGGATTCGCATTTGAGGGCGACTGTGCCTGGATTGGATCGGCCAAACCGACCGACAGGAGCATGGCCAGAGAAGATACGAGCAAGTAGCGTTTCATAGTTGTCTCCTATTTGGGCGACCTTTATGAGAAAGTTCGACCCTCTATCACTTCAAGCTGCATCAATCATGCCAACTGGTCATTGGGCAGGATCAGCAACATTGTCAGATGCTGCCCAGCTCCGAAAGCCTACTAAAAGCTCATTCCGGGAATGGTTGCCGTTACGGTTTCAATCCAAGTGCTTTCCAAGTCGTAAAAAAACGGTGACGGGGATTGGCAACTGCCCGATCTCAGTGCATAACTTGACGTTATCGAACGATTTGGTATGAATCGGGTGCCGGGCTACGGGCTCGTACCCCCATCGAGACGGAGGTTGTTGGACCATGTCCCATATCGTGACTGCGAACTGTAACGACTGCAAGTACACCGATTGCTGCGTCGTCTGTCCCGTAGAATGTTTCTACCAGGATGAGATGATGCTCTACATCGACCCCCAGGACTGCATCGACTGCGAAGCGTGCGTCCCGGAATGCCCGGTCGAGGCGATCTACGCCGAGGCCAATGTCCCGGCCCAGTGGAGCAGTTACATTCAACTCAACACCGAGAAAGCAGCAGCGTTGAAGGCCGGCGATGGGCACATCACGGAAAAGCAGGATGCCAAAGAAGGGCCGGAATGCAAGAAGAAGTAACCGTAGCGCATCGGCTGGCGGTATTCCCAAGGTGCGCGTTGCCACCCTGGCTTGGGGGATCACAAAGCCCTGGGTCGCAACGCGCGCCCGGGGCACATGATCCACCATGACCGGCATTCTTCTTATCCAACTCGGCACCCCGGACAGGCCAACATACACCGGACTGTTTCCGTACCTCCGCCAATTCCTTTCCGATCGCCGCGTGATCGAAGTGCCTCGGGCAAAATGGTTACCCATACTCTATGGGTTCATCCTGCCGTTTCGTTCCGGGTCTTCGGCCGCGAAGTATCGCCGCATTTGGGATGAGAAAACCGGTTCGCCTCTGCTCCACCACACCGTGCAGCAAACGAAACTTCTCCAAGCTCTTTTCCCCGATAATCCCGTCCGCTTCGGAATGATGATCGGCAACCCACCGCTGGGCAAAACCGTGTCGGAAATGATCGCTGCGGGGGTGGATCGTTTGATTGCCTTGCCGATGTTTCCGCAGTATTCCGCCACCACGTTCGCAAGTGCAACCGATGTTCTGTTCAAGTCGCTGATGACAGAGCGGCGAGTACCCGCGCTGCGGGTCGTCCCACCGTATTACGACCACCCGGCGTACCTGGATGCCATTGAGGCAACGATCCGCACCGACCTGGCACAACTACCGTGGGAACCCGAACATTTCGTCATCAGCTTTCACGGCATCCCGCAAGAATACACTCAGAAGGGCGACCCTTACGCAACCCATGTCGTCCGCACGACCCAAGAACTGGTGAAGCGGATGGGTTGGAAGCGAGAACGCTGGACGCAGACCTACCAGTCCCGCTTTGGCCGCAAGGCCTGGCTCAAGCCTTACACTGACGATGTTCTGGCCGCTCTCGCCCGGAAGGGCATCAAACGGGTTTATGTGGCATTGCCGGGGTTCACGGCGGATTGCCTGGAAACACTGGATGAAATCGGGCGAGAGAGCAAGGAGATGTTCGAGCACGCCGGCGGCGAACATCTGAAGAACGGCACCTGTCTAAACGAACATCCGAAGTGGATTGAAGCGATGGCCCGCATCATCCGCGATGAGGGCCAGGGGTGGGTGAAGTGAAGGTGGAATGAATCCAAGACGGATCATTTCCTCCGGGACACAGATGGCAGTAGAATTCAGATGAAATCGTATGTGCGGAGGATGTTATGGAACTGTCCGTCTTGATCCAACAGACTGCCGGGAATGGGTTCCGGGCGTGGTGTGGGGAGCCGATCCCTGCCACTGCCGAAGGCGCTACCCGCGAAGAAGCCCTTACCAAACTCCGGGCTGCCCTCGAAAGCAAGACTCGCGGCGTCGAGGTGGTCCGGCTCACCTTCGGCCCAAGCCTTCCCACATCACCCGTTTTGCCGGACGACCAGATCACTCGCGACTGGCTCGCAGGCATCTCTGCGGCCCGAGAAACAGCCGACCGAGTTGAATCGCAAGTCCCCCGTTGAATCAATGGGCCGTTTTCAGCATGGCCCGCGTCTCCTTGAACGCCTTCACAACAATCGAAGGAAGTACGCGACAGAACGATGTTCTGCGTTCGAGAGCCCACGAGAAAGACAACTCCTTGAACAGTGGGCATTCCGACGGTGAATAACCGGTGATGTTATGCTCGCGCTGAACGTGATTCGCGATTCGATCCGCGAGAGCGAGCAGATACACCAGCTCGAAGTGAGACAACTCGTTTTGTGGGCGATGGTGGTTGAGAATCGACTGAGCCAGAGGCTCCGGAAGATTGTTCTTCACTGCAAATTGATGCCCAATCGCACAGTGGTCGATCCCCAGATAATTTCGTTCGACAATGAGGGTTTCTTCATCCTCCTGGAAATCCAGTCGATCGACTGCCGCGGATTCGATCGGGGCCTTCACACAAGCGACAACCCGTCCGATGTCGTGGAGCAACCCCGCCGAGAATTCAATCCCGCTGAACCCAAGCCTCCCGATTCTGTTGATGTGAGATGCCAATGTCGCAACGAAAAGCGAATGTTTGTGCAAGACATCGCATCGGTTGCGGACTTCCGGTGTGCAGCTCGACGAAATCGCCTTCAGCCCGATGGAACAGACGATTTTTCCGCACTCCTTCATACCGATACGAAGCACCGCTTTCTGAATATCGCCAACCGTATTCCGTCCACGGTACATGCAACTATTCGCAATCCGGAGTACAGCAGCCGCAACGACGGCATCCCGGCGAATGATTCCCGCCACTTCCTGCATCGAAGGGTTCTCTTCATTCATCATCGCCATTGCTCGGATCGTGGTATCCGAAAGAGTGGGATACGCATCGGCACTATCGAGATTCTCCAGCACGGTCTGGCGAATGTTGCTTCGTACAAGTTGGGACGAACTGGTACTCGGCACTCGGATCAGAAGAGTCGATGACATGTTGCGGTCCGTTGTTATACTATTCGCACAATAATAAAGAGGATATCTCACTATCTGGTTCAGCACAAACTCACTGGCAATCTTTGATTGCGTCGCAGTCAGGCCAAGAGATCGCGGTTGGGGTATTGGTGAACGAAGCATCAGCCGCTGGCGTGGAAATAGGCGAACAACTTTTCCACTATGCGGATGAGCAAGAGTGTCCTCACTCCATCACCGTAGAACGTCGGTTGTTTGGAAAGAAGCAAGTGAGGGGGACTGTCGGCGCATCTTTCCTGTCAGCCCTGAAGTTCGTTACACTCTCGCGTGAGAAATCGGGGTCAGAGCAAAGGAGATTCGTTGAGGCAATTGGGGTGAGCGGTCATGCCACATCACCCACCGATCTTGGCGCGGGCCTGTTTCGCGGCATCACGCACCAGTTTTTGGGGATCTGCGTCCAGACGTTTCAATTCGGCCAGAGCCGACTTCGCTTCGGCACCAATCGCACCCAGCGCGATTGCAGCCTGTCGCCGCACCGCCCATTCCGAATCCTTCAGGGCTTCGATCAGCGCAGCGACGGCTTCCCGCGCATCCGGACCAATCGCAGCCAGTGCCAGGGCCGCGTTCTGCCGCGCGAGCGCGTTCTGACTTTTGAGCAAGGGAATCAGTTCCGACACCGCATCGCGGGCATCTGCCCCGATTTGACTCAAGCCGAGTGCCCCGCGCGCCTGCACTTCCGGGTCGTGGTCGGCGAGCATCGTCCGAAGTTCGTCCGGACTCTTCCCCGCGTCCCGGAGCTTTGGCACGGGCGATCCGCACCCCGCGGACACATTCATGGCCAGGGCAAAAGCGACGCCGCCCCACCAACGCCGCGCACGGGCTGGTGGTTGACCCTGTGCGGACCGAAGCGCGTTACAATCAGATGCCTTCGTCATCTGTTTTCACCCGGGTAATTATTTGGAGGAACCATCATGTCCCGGCCACGGTATGGTTTCACGCTGTTGGAACTGCTGGTGGTGATCGCCATTATCGCCATCCTGACCGGACTACTCCTGCCAGCAGTGCAAAAGGTGCGCTCGAGTGCAGCGCGGATAAGTTGTGCGAACAATCTGAAACAGCTTGGCTTAGCGCTCCACGGCCATCACGATGCGTTGAACCGGTTTCCCGGCGGGATAATCGTGGTGGGCGACATTCAGGACGGTTGGGGCACCGGCTTTACCGAACTGCTGCCTTATCTGGAACAACAGAACCTGCGCAACATCTACCGGTTCGATGTACCGTGGTACGACCCGTCCAACGCCGAGGCCGTGGGGACGAGTGTGAAGCTGTTCTACTGCCCGGCCAACCGCATGACCGGCGGAATCAACATGGAGCCGATTGCCGCTCAGTGGGGGTGCTACCTGCCGCCCTTTGCAGCCGGTGTAGACTACGCCTTTTGTAAGGGAGCGAACGCCGGGCTGTCGCTGGAACCAGAAAATGTGCCGCCGGCCGTTCGAGGGCCGTTTGGAATCGCGCTCCGCGACAGTCAGGGCAACCTCACGGGCCCCATCAGACTGCTGGACATCACCGATGGCACCTCATCAACCTTTGCACTGGGCGAAGCGGCCGGCGGATCGGCGAAGTTCCCGATTCGCGATCTGAACAACCCATCGCAAACTATCGCGGACCCCTTTACCGGCCTGCCAGCACTACTGGAGCAGTCCTGGGGTGCAACGGGGTTCGGCGATCGATCGCACCCGTGGTATGCGAGCGTGCTGGCGGTCACCGCACAGTTCGGAATGGCACCGGCTGTGAACGATGAACCACTGAACCGGTCGCCCGGCACGCCCTCGATCTACGGTTCGGATGCCTCCGGGTTCAATCGCAGCGGGCGCGATTCGGTCAGCGGGTTCCGCAGCGTACATGCGAGCGGGGCGAACTTCGTGCTATGCGACGGGTCGGTTCGCTGGGTAAGCGACTCGATCGATGTGCCAACGTACCGGGCCCTCTCGACCTACGCGGGCGGAGAAGTGGTGAGCGGCGATGGGTGGTAACGGCCTCCCACGCTGGAAAAGCCGATTACCGAGGTTCAACACCTTAACTGAATAATCACCGCTTGAATCGCCAATCAACGTGTTCCTTGTAGGCCATCGTTTCATCGACCAGAGCGTAGAGATCCGAGTCGTATGCCTTGAGTGCCTCACGCGTGGAGATGGGTCGATCGGCAAGATTGGGTGCCTGCCCGGACCCAGCAGCATCGAAATACGCCTCCACACCAGCCACCCAATACTCCGCACGGTCGCGGGCAGCTGCCGTGCCTCTCCAAAGCTTGTTTTCGGTCGCTGCGTCAAAGAGTTTCTTCAATTGGTTGTCGAACTGGATATCCATCCGCTTCACCCGTAACTCATATTGCTGTTTATCCCGCTGCATCTCGAATTCGGGAACAATGGGGCGCAATCCCGTCACTTCAAAAAGACCCCGTGCAAACACGCTCACAACCATCCCCTTTCCGGCAAAGGGTTCACGAGGAAGCCCAAGTACGTTCTCTTCGGGAACGACCATCAGCTTCTGTTCCGGCGTGTAATCCCGATAGCGCACCTGGTCGAAGCCGGCCTTGTCGCGTGAGTCCTTGAATTCCGGCAGATCGCTCAGTTTCTCCTTCCGACCCAATACCACAAGCCGCGCCCCATCGGCAATCATGGCTTTGAGGATGTCGTGTCGGTAGGCGAACATCTTGCGAATTGTGTCGTTCGCTTTGAGCAGAGCTTCATCGCTGACGTGCTTCGACCCCAGCACGGGAAACTCGCGGGCAAATGTGAACTTCGTGTAATACTGATCGAACTTGAACTTGGTGGGTGGGAGAATCACGCTCGGTTGCTGGCGAAGCGGTTCGTAGCGCCAGTCGTTTTCGGGCTTGAGGTTGAACGTCACGCGGACCAGTTCGTAGCCTTCCGGGTCATACTGCTTGAGTTGTTCGCGGTTGGCGATGGGACCGTGATTCCAGTTGTTGATGCGATTGCAATCAAAATAACTTTGACAGATCTCGGCCCAGTATTCCGCGGCGTTGGAACCCGTATAGGTGTTTTTCCACAATCCCTTGCCGATGGCGTTCTTGTAGGTCTGGCTGAGGCGCGTTCGCCACATCGGATCGAGACGACCCAGGGCGGAATCAATCGTGTGGCAGAATTCGTGAACGGCAATGCTTTCATCGTCATAACGATCGAGAGCCAGATTGAGAAGGTTCTCCTCACCGAAGCTTGTGACTGCCAATCCGCCGGTGCCGCGCACCCGTTCGTTCATGTATGCCGGGTTCGGGCTATTGCGATATTCCGGCATGTCCGTGTACACCTGATCTTTGCCGATGACGATGAGCCGCGTGCCGTTCTTCGCCATCAATTCAAGGATGTCTGGCCGACCCGCCAACATGTGCGTAACGATGTGGTACGTGCGTTGGAGAGCCTCATCCGCGACCTCACCCGCTGCCACCACCGGCATCCCTTTCACATCGATGTACTTCTTGTAGAACTTGCGAGCGACATCGCGATCCTTGTCCCGAATCTTCTCGAAGAACGAATCGGGCGGTGCCGCCACCGCGGGCATTTCCTTTGAAGAGTTGTTTGTTGCGGCAGGACGATCTTGCGATGATCCGACACTCGCAACAACTGAGCTTGCCAGGAAAACCAAGAGTCGAGGAACTGCTGAGATGCGATTCACAGAGATTTCCTCTGATCGTAAGTGTAACTGGGAGTGCAGGCTGTCGAGTTCTTGAATTTGCGTGGCCGGGGCAAAGTCTTCGATGCCCCGGTCTCGCGTAGCGAGAAAACGAACTGTTGCTTCGCAACACCGGGGCATCGAAGACTCTGCCCCGGCCACCCAACCTGAATCCGAGAATTAAACAGCACTGTTGGAGGCCAATGCCCCGTATGCTATTCGGATTCCTCAACATACTCACTCAGTTCCGATTATGACGCCGAAAACATCGCACCTTTTTCCTTCACATGATCCACACAGCGTCCCCAGGCGGTAGAATGATCCCAGTTTCTCCAACCTGATTTTCCTCCTCAAACGGTGTTCACATGCGAACCCGGCT